>NZ_AP024901.1:600000-900000 GCF_024347075.1 Vibrio rarus | reverse complement strand
ATCGTATAGTAGGTTTCTATGTTTGACATGTATTTTAGGATTAAGAGATGAATATGATGTTAATTGTACTAACTCATAAATAGGACGAGGAGTAGTAAACTATGTTTTTATTATTAGCAGTTTCTTCAACTCTACACTTCCACCTTATATTTCAAACTTCTGGCTTCATCACCTGTCCGCTTATGTATGGCGAACCTTTTTACCTATCGAACTACTCAGCCAGAAGACATGAAAAAAGCACCAGATCCAATCGGCGACAAAAACCGCTTTAGAGTAGTTGCACTAAGGCGCTTTTGTCCCGAGTATTGTTGCTACACATAAAATCAGGTAGTAATCTATCTTTCATCTTGATGAGCATATTTGTAGGGAATTAAAATGCGTTCAGACGTTTTAAGGTGGAGTCATTATAAAGGAGGCGCTGTAAACGAACCTTTCATAGACCTATTCCGTTCAGGTCCCGTTTCGCGAGAAGAATTTAGGTTTATTATGGAGAACTCAAGCGAAAATGTTCGTAGGCATGAGCACAGACACTATCTTCCTATAATGCAATGTTTGAATGCGATTCACTACAGCGAAATCTACCGTTATCGAGGGATTGACCTGACCGATAATGACTTTATCAATGGTAAACGTGTTAATTTTATTAGCTTTTTAAATCGTCTATCAATTGCTCCAATATCAGACTCTACTTTTCAAAAACTTATTATAAGCGACAACACAACGGCGAACTTTCAAGCTAAAAAACAAAATGTGATACCACTTGCTAACACCATTCGCACCCTTGCTAACAACCTGCACGACCTTCCAATGTACTCCAATCGTGAAAATGATTTAGGTGGTATGCACTCCGCCGATAAAGTGCAGTATGATTTAGACAAAGAAATCTCGGAGTCGATGAAAGACACTTCTGAAAATCGTCGCAGAAGGTTAAAGTCAACTCCTAATAATCCTGAGAAAATCCAAACGGTTTCAACAGCATATCGAAGGAATCCTGATGTTATTGTCGAAGTTCTACTAAGAGCAAATGGTATATGTGAGCGCTGTAAAAAAGACGCTCCATTTAGAAGGCGCAAGGACGAAACACCGTACCTTGAAGTGCATCATATAATCAGGCTTGCAGATGGTGGAGTCGATAGCGTTGAAAATGCGCTAGCACTTTGCCCGAATTGCCATAGAGAACTCCATTTTGGTTCCGAATACTAGAGTTGTAACCTACCTCTAGCCTCAATTCAAACAACTCAAGGAGCTAAGAGCAACTCGCTTTTGTCCCTGTGCGATTTACCATCATATTTATAACAAGTTGGTCATCACAAATGGAACCGTCAAAACCACTATCTTGGGTTAAAGGCGGCATACCAGAGTCTCGTGCTGATGGATTATTTAATAATCTGGTGCAATATTTTGAGGGGCACAACATCGAACGAGAAATTGTGTTTGGTCTCAATCCATTTTGAGACTACTTTGGGAGGGTCATTAATTTACTTTCAGACACACAAAAACCCACAACTAAGTGGTTAATTTTCAGAGGTTTGGAATGGGTAAAGCAGAAAAGAGATTGGAGCGTGCAGCGGGAATCGAACCCGCATCATCAGCTTGGAAGGCTGAGGTAATAGCCATTATACGATGCACGCAACATCGTTTCGACGAGAGACAATATGCCACAATTTAAGAAAATTAAAAGAGTTAATTGGAATATTTTAGGCTTATTTATACTGTTCGAGCAGGTTTTGAGCTAAGTGGGTGAAATTTACTCATCATTATAGCCATTCAGCGGTAATGGGTTATGCAAATTCCCTCGCGTTCAGCATTCTTAGTTGAGTTTCGCCATCGCACAATGCACCTGCGCACTTAAAAAGTACACGTAGGAAACAAACCTCTAGTGGTATCGCAGTATCCACTTTTATCACCCTACCCTTTTTTAGACAAAAAGCCCCCTCTACATAGGTAAAGGGGACTTTATCTCATCAATTAAACGATAACTGTATCGTATTTATTGAGCGTTAGTACGGCTAACCAAACGAACTTCATCGAAGTATGCCACTTCATCAGAATCTGGTTCACCTTGGTAAGCTGCAATTAGTTTTATTGGTCGTTACGAGTCACCAGTCGAATCTCATCGAAATAGCCAACGGCATCGTCACTTGGAGCGCCTTGATAAGTAATAGAGAACTCATCAATACGAACTTCTAGTTCTTTATCACTATCTACTAGAGCTTCTAGCTGCTCTTGAGAGAAGTTTTCAGTATCGATTTCCATGTAAGCAAAGATTTCAACGTCATTGTACGAGCTACTATTAAAGTCAACGGTCACTTGCTTGAAGCAATTTTTAACGCTGCCTTCTGGAGCATCATCCAAATCTTTCACATGCGCACGTGCATCAATAATAATATTGTCGTTACTGTCTTTAACACCATAATGTAAAGTTGACGCAGAATCATCACCTTTGTTATCACAGTAGTACATGCTAAAGGTCATGTCTTTATCCGCTGGAAGGCCGGTTACTTTCTGACTAAGGCCTGGTTTTGCTGTAAAGTCATAGCTATCCTCGCCTTTTTTGAAGCGTACACGAGCAGAGCCATTGGTCACATCATCATTAAATGCTGAGTCACCAGAACTACCTACATCATCGCCACCAACACCTTCGTATTGAACCCAAACATCACTGCTACCACCGTCTTCACGCCACTGGCCTAAATCACCATCTTGAACATCTGCATATAATGTCACCGAATCAGGTAATCCTAAAATAACGTCACCACTAGTATTATCACCCGAATTAAACGGCATAGTAACCCACTGATATGATTCGTCACTCAATACATCTTGCTGATATTTAATTCCTGCAACTTCTAATCGATATGCACCTTTAATAAACGCAGATAAGACATAATCATGGTTTGGTAAAAGCTCAACCTCTTGACTCAAAGATTCATTAAGTTTCACTTGAACACTGCCATTACGTGCAAAAGAGTCAGACCCCGTCACAAGAGTAGCACTTCCAGACCAAGCATCTAGACCATGATCAAAGGCCGCATTAGCAATGGTGGTTTCAACCATAATAGGTGTTGGCTTATCTAACGTATAATGTGTAGGACCAACATCTGCGTAGCTTAGTGGTTTAAAGAGTCTGGTTTCATCTGATACCTCATCTGCGCCAACTAGCGTAGTGTTAGAGCGAGCCTGTCCATCCATATCCAGAGTAACAGCGGTAAAACTGCCTTTTTCGTAATCACTCAACGCATCTAAGTTTGGAGAAGAATCCGTTGGACGGTATAAACCATCATCGGAATGCTTAGCTAAATAGGCTTGTGTAAATTCAAATCCAGATGAGTTTTTGATTCCATCATCATCAGATAAAGATTCCCCATGTACAATGTTTCCAGAAATAGAAGAGGATTCTGGTACTCCACGACCATCACTTCTAAATACAGGACCAATGGCTTGATCAACTAAGTTATTTGATAAAAATACATTTCTAGGTTGCATCTTTTTACCACCGCCATCAAGGTTAAGGCTGTTGACACTATCGACTACGGTGTTATGTGCTAAGTGCACATTGTCTACTTGCTGGTAACCATTATCGCTATCACCTGCACCATCTGAACCCAATAATACAATGCCACCGTGGTGAGTTGTACTCAGATAACGTGCACCTTCAATGTAGTTATTGGTGACAGAATGATCTCCATCCACGATTCGTAAGCCGCCCGACAGAGGGAAATCATCACTGATAATAAAATTATTATCAATCGTTGAACCATGACCATGACGGTTAGTCAAAGAACCATAGCTATTTCTAATCGTGTTATGGCTGATAACGTTATGTGAACCTTTATTTGAGATGACTTCAGCTTCACCCTGAATTTGTTCAAATAAATTAGCAACAACAAAGGAGTTTCCATCATAGTGATGTGTATCACTTAAGCCAGTACGGATAGCTTCATAATCATTGTCACCGCCGTCAGCGTATAACTTATTATCTGCCGGAGCTCTGTTCGCAATGTAGTTTTTATACACAACAATATCTTGAGCTAAAGATTCATATATAGTTGCTTCATCCCAGCTACTATCTACCCAACGGTTAAACGAGATCATTGGGTTTTTAGCCGTTTTACCACTGATGATATTGTGATCAAGCCAAATATGCTGACCGTAAATATGAACTAAGATGCCATAATCTTTCTCAGTTACTGCATCGATAATTGAAACTTCGGTGATACGACAGTGTTTACACAGGTCTAGAGTTGCTAATCGCGTGCTGATCAATTGGTTATTAAATTCAACACCATCAAACACGAAACCTTGTAGTTGAGTGTAAGTTCCGCCCATAATGACTTCAACTTCACCGCCATTAATGATGGCTTTACCTGGGTTCTGTGCAGCAACTTTAATTGGTTGATCTTCGGTACCAGGGCCTGCAAATTTGATCTCTAATCCTTGACTATATTCACCATCAGCAAGACACAAAGTAGTACCAGGAGCCATTTCAGTACTTACTGCTTCTTCTAGTTCAGAGGTTGATGTGAACACCTCTGTACAGTTTACTTCTGGTACTTCTTGGACCCCTAACGGAATCCCTGTCGCGCTATAACCGGCGTCAGGGGTAATAGGAGGTAAAGGAGTCGAATCATCAGGATCCGTAGGGGTATCAGGAGTAACTGGGATAGACGGTTCAATTGGCGTAGCTGGAATTGACGCATCTGGATTTGAGCCATCAGGATCTTCATCAGGAGTAACCGGGATAGACGGTTCAATTGGCGTAGCTGGAATTGACGCATCTGGATTTGAGCCATCAGGATCTTCATCAGGAGTAACCGGGATAGACGGTTCAATTGGCGTAGCTGGAATTGACGCATCTGGATTTGAGCCATCAGGATCTTCATCAGGAGTAACCGGGATAGACGGTTCAATTGGCGTAGCTGGAATTGACGCATCTGGTTGATTATCAGAATCCGTATTTTCATTACTAGACGTATCATTACAACCTACTAATGCCAAGCCTATTAAGATAGCTAGAATATTCTTGTTCATCTTCCCTCTTATTTTATTTCAAATAGTAAATCTATGTTTCCATATTTTATTAGATATTTGAAAAAGACCAAGCGATCGAGATCTCACTTGTCATACATAAGTATTATACGACCACAGCACCACGCTCACCCATCCATATTAATTCCCTTTAATTACAATAACTTAGGAGAAACAGGCGCAGATAAAACATTCACCGCATGAATACTCAAAACCTTGATATGCCTCACGCTTCTTAAGCATCAATATTTATAATATTGTTTTGTCAGCACAAAAATAACAAGCAAACATGTCAATTAAGGCTAATTGCGCAAGTATTTAATATAAGAATATTAATTCATTCAAACGGTTGTTTATTCGTATTATTTATTCAACGTAATCTGAGATAGCATTCCATCATCAATGTTCAGATGACTATAGTGGATAGACTTATGATCAATGATGCATAGAGTCTTTATTGCTAATTGGGTGAGTTATAAGTTGTGAGATATCAACCGATTATTTAATTCTCTACCATTACATATGGACTCTTCATTTATATTTTAAATATATACATACGCCCAACGGTGCATAAAAAGATCCGAGTTCAGGTTATGCTTATAACATTAATAAACAGAGGGGATTTTTTTCTGGCCATAGAGGTAGGTATTGCAAATATCTATGCCCAGATGTTCTATGAATACAGTTCTATTTCGCAGCACCTCTCTAAGCAATTTTATATACATTTAGATATGAAAACACACACCTTACTATGTGATTGTTATTATATTAAATAGCAAAGAAGTCCATTGATAGCACCTAAAAATAGCAGGTAGGTATACTAAAAATATGCTCATACTATTCCATAAATAAGGCATAATATCTTAGCAACCCTTATCTATTCATATTGTATATCACCTCCAACTATCGTGATGTAACTCTCATTATTAAGACATTAATTTCACATACAAAAGCTTAATTTCAAATTTTACTCATATTCTTCAAGTGATCTAAATCACTTATATAATTAAATAATACAAATTAAACAACGGCTTGATATTATTATAAAAACCTTAAAAAACAGATAGTTAATAATCCCAATAATATGAATTATTATTTATGAAATGGACTCTGCATAAATAATAGGATGTAGATCACAAACTAAATCATTTCAAAACGTAACAATTACTGTATGAATCACATATACGAGTAAATAATTATGAATAAAAATATATTGGCTATTTTTATTGGACTTGCACTAGCAGGCTGTAATAGCAGTTCTAACTCAGCGCCAAAAACAAATACACAAACAAAAACCCCTGTCGCGACCATATCTAAGACGGCGACTTCTAATACTCCCTCCTCCACTAAAACAGAGACTCCAAAAATAACGCCGAGTGAGTCAATAAAAACGCCAGCTAAACCTACAACAAAGGCTTCGCCTTCTACAGTTGAAAGTAACGCAATGGCTACACAAACCAAAGCAACAGCAATCAGCCAACCGGCAAATACACTGCCAATAGCAACACTTAATACTGATTATGATACCGTCTTCAAATCTTCTGGTATTCCTGAGGGCATCACGCAAATTCCTAAAGTGAACTGCTCAGAAACATTCAGTTCATTAACAGACTTAACAGCAAAAGCAAAAGAACTCACTAGTATTGCTGATAAAGCCATCGAAGAAGCGCAAGAAAATGGCACTACAGCGACTAATGTAAACAAAGGCAAAACCTTATGTTTAGCTGATGGGGAGTATACTAACGGCGGTTCTAAACTTAATTTAAAAATAAACGGATTTACCGTTGCAGCCGAACATTCAGGTGCAGCAAAAATTAAAGATATCGAAGTCGCTATTGCAATGAGCGGTGAAAACAGTGTCTTACAAGGTTTCATCTTTGATAAGACAGGTTTTGGTGGTGCATTTATCCAAACTCGTGGTAACCACAGCCTCCCTTGTAATGATTGCCGCATTACAGAAGTGTCTATTCTTAGCCCTAATCCCCTAAAAGATTACGGTAATATACTTAAGATTTACGGTCATAATGTATGGTTTGACCACAGCATAATTAGTGGTAAAACCAACGCTAACCCTATGATTTCTTTTGTTCGTGAAAAAGGCCTCACCGAAGCACAAAAAGCTAAGAATATTGTTGTTTACAAAAACTATATCGCTAACCGACCTCCTGTTGACGGTAAAATCTACCCAGGAAATGACAATGATTACGAAGCAATTCGTACCGGTTTAAGTGAAACCCACGGCCAATCAAGTCACTCATTCGTTGTGGGTAACTTTTTTGAATATATCCAAGGGGAAGCGGAAGTTGTTTCAAACAAAGCCAGTGATAATACCATTAGCTTTAATACCATTCGTAACAGCTATGGTTCATTGACTAATCGCCACGGACACAATAATAAAATTGAAAACAACTTTATTATTGGTGACGGTTACCCACAATCCGGTGGTATTCGTATTGTTGATGCCGGCCATCAAGTTAACAACAACTATATTGAAGGGGCTCGTTACCTTGGTACAACCCACCACGGTGGTATTGTGTTACTTGGTTCAGATAGCCATAGCGACTCAGGTACTGGTAACGGTTATCAACCCGTTAAAAATGTCCACATCACCAATAATACGATTGTAGACAGTGTTAACAGTTTAAATCTGGATGGTGGTGGTAAAAAATACCAACCAACCAATGTATTTATTGAAAACAACATTGTAGATAAAGCTATTGGCTCTATTTTTAGAAGCTCAGACCGTGGTTTACCACCAGATTCAGAAATTTTAGGTAACTTCTTATCGGGTGCAACAGTTGCTGACACAGATAAAATCACCATCCCTCAACTGGCCAATAACCATTTTGAATCTGCAGGTCTTGAACGCAGTAATGAAAATGGCCTATTTAGACCAACAACCAACTCACCAAGCCTAAATGTTGCCATTACAGCAGATAACAAAGGTAACGTTGTCATTCCTGCCATTGATATGGATGGACAACGTCGCAGTGATCCAACCTTTGTTGGCGCGGATGAAATTAATAACAAAGTTATCCGTACCATTCAGCCATTAAGTTTTGCTGACGTTGGTCCTGTTAACTATAAAGTAGATAAACCTGAACCTATTGTTGTTACTGCGCCAATTAAAAATAGTAACTTTAGCAACTGGACAGAAAACTGGACTGGTGACAATGCAACAACTATCACTGGTGTCAATGCGTTTTCTGGTAAAACATTACAATTGGATAACAACGGTGCCGTCACTCAAGATGTGGCAGTATTACCTAACCATCATTATGTAATGAGTGCGTTTGTAAAAGGCAGCTATGCCCTTTCTGTGGAAGGGACCGATGTCATTAAAGACAATGTAGCTAAAGGCAATATCTCCGGTGATCAGTACAAATGGGTAAAACTACCTTTTGATAGTGGTTCAAATGACCAAATTACTGTATCACTTGCCATTCCAAAAACCGTCACGGTTAACGCAGATGTTGTTGATGCAGACTTTAGTGACTATAAAAATGGCCATAAAGAAGGCTGGACTGAACACAAAGATAACGCTGATGTCGGTAGCTCAAGTGACAGTGCGTTCTCTGCAGGCGGTTCTGCTCGTATGCGCTTTAAACATAGTGATGATGCAACCAACGACTTCACATCTGAACCAAGTATCAGCCAAGTCGTTACTGGACTACCAGAGAACACTGACGTGACTTTCTCTATCTACTACTGTAACCAAATGAAAGATGACGCACATCTTGCTAGCCTTCACTTTGGTGCTAGAGAAGTAGCTAAAACCTCTCTTGCAGGTAATATTTTGAGCGAAGCAAACGTTCATACTAGCGACCTAAAAAATGCACCTAGTGGATCTAAAAAAGATTGCTTCAAAAAAGCGACTACGTCATTTAATACAGGGGCTAACACTAGCGTAGAAATCTTCGCTGGTATGGCGGTTGCCGCAAATGATATTGATGCTGTGAAAGCAAGTGCGGCTTACAACAATGGTGATAGCGGTAAATTTGAAATCCGCGTTGATAACCCAACACTTTCTTATGAAGGTCCTGCAGCGGCTGGTTTAGTGGGTAACTTTGATGAAGTGCGTATTGCAACTCGTACTGACCAAAAAATTAAATAGTCGACTCATCTAACTTAGTGACATAATAAATAAGCGCCTTAGTGAAACCTAAGGCGCTTTTCTTTGTTTTCTTCATAATCCATTTTAATTCTATTCCACATACTTCATATTTACCCAGCACACTTCTATTATAGATTGTTATTATCACCGTAGCATATAGTGAGCTATGAAAGTGAATTAATGCCAACGAAAGCAACTCAATACAATTGATTTAATCATAATTTGAATATGACAATAATTGCATTACCACTATTGAACTAGGCATTAAAAAATTATTTAAACCCACGACAAAGATCACATAAAAACAAATCACTCAATATAATACAAATAAAAGACATAACCACAAACCATTGTTTTAAATGGTAAAAATAAAAATATACACATCAAGTAAAAATAGTCAGAATTAATAAAAACAGTAAACTGCAACTTAGATCACAGCTAAATACTCCCTTAAAGCAATAATTTAATTAAATTTTTGCTTTAAGGGATATTAATGAATAAACACGCTCTGGCCATATTAATCGGATTAGCACTTGTAGGGTGTAATAGTAAATCAAATGACAATCCAGCCACTCAAAAATCATTAAACACCTCGGAAAACGTCTCACAACAGACACAAATACCATCAAGTACCGCGACCCCTTCTACTGCCCCGGAAAAATCCAATGAGAGTATATCTGCAACCGTACTCACGCCATCAACAAAAGTAGCCACGAAAAATGCTGCGCCGCAAACTCAAGCGCCATCAAATACAGCGACACCTTCTACTACACCAGCAAAGTCCAATGAGAGTATATCTGCAACCGTACTCAAGCCTTCGACAAAAGTAGCAGTGACACAACCATCTCAACCGCCATCAACAAATGTCACTCCTCCACTCACAGCCTCTGATCTAAAGTCCGCTGAAAACATATTTAAATCATCAGGTATTCCAGAAGGTGTCACGCAGATACCCGCAGTAAACTGCACCCAAACCTTTGATTCAATAGAAGGATTAACAGATAAAGCAAAAGAACTGACCAAGGCGGCCGACAACGCTGCAGAGGAAGCGGCAAAGCAAGGTACTACCGCAACTAATATTAATGCCAATACGACTTTATGCCTTGATGATGGTGAATACAGTAGCTCAGAGGTCGATTTACGAATTAACGGATTCAAAGTCGCCGCTAAGAACTCAGGCAAAGCCATCATAAAAAATAATGAAGTGCAGGTGACTTTAAGTGGTCGCGACAGTGTCTTGCAAGGGCTGGTATTTGATGGTGTGACTTATGGTAGTCAACTCATTAGTACTCGTGGGCATAGCAATGAAGTGTGTCAACATTGTCGTATTACCGAAGTGGCGGTTGTCAATCCGAAGCCCGCTAAGAAATCAGGTATTCTAGTTAAAATTTATGGGGGTGATATTTGGTTTGACCACAGTATTTTAAGTGGCAAAGTCAATGCTAACCCTATGATCTCATTGGTGCGCGAAAAACGACTTTCACAAGAGCAACTGGCGCACAATGTCGTTGTATATAAAAACTATATTGCCAACCGTCCTCCCGTTGATGGCAAAATTTATCCTGACTCTGGTGACAATGATTATGAAGCCATTCGTACTGGTTTGAGTGAAACCCATGAAAAATCAAGTCATTCATTTGTTGTCGCTAACTTGTTTGAGAACATCCAAGGGGAAGCGGAGGTTATATCCAACAAAGCCAGTGACAATACCATTAGCTTCAACACAATTCGTAGCAGTTACGGCTCTCTCACTAACCGTCATGGCCATAACAGTAAAATTGAAAATAACTTTATTTTGGGTGAAGGTTACCCTCAATCCGGCGGTATTCGTATTGTGGATCACGGCCATCAAGTCAATAACAACTACATTGAAAGTGCCCGTTACCTTAGCTCCACCCACCATGGTGGTATTGTTCTATTAGGTTCGGATGGTGCTGGCGATGGCGACAATGGCTACCAACAAGTTGAAGATGTTCACATCACTAATAACACCATTGTTGACAGTGTGAATAGTTTCAACCTTGACGGTGGTGGTAAAAAAACACAACCAAGGAATGTCTTTATAGAGAACAATATCGTGGACAAAGCCGTCGGTCCCGTATTTAAAAGCTCAAAGCGTGGCTTACCACCAAGCTCTGAAATTTTAGGTAATATCTTCTCAGGTCAAAAAGTAGCAGACAGTGATAAAATCACCGCAGCGCAATTAAGTAGTAATGAATTTGCATCGGCAGGATTACAACGAGATAGCAAAGATAACCTGTATCGCCCTACGGACCAATCACCAAGCTTAACAGCTACCATTACCGCTGATAACAAAGGTGAAATTACAACTCCATCAATTGATATGGACGGTCAATTACGTAACAGTCCAGCCACTATTGGCGCTGATGAAATCAGTACTGCAGAGCACGTTCTTAAACCTCTCACCTATCAAGATGTCGGTCCGCTAAGCTACAAACTAGCAAAACCTGAGCCAATTATGGTTGTAGCAACAATTGAAAATAGTAACTTTGAGCAAGGCATCAACGGATGGCAAGGTCACGGTGCGCAAACGATTACCGGTACTCAAGCCTTCTCAGGTCAAACAGTGCAATTAAGCGACAACGGTTCTCTTAGCCAAGAAATCACTGTGCTACCTAATCATCATTATGTCATGAGTGCATTTGTACAAGGTCACTATGAACTCGCTATTGATGGTATTACTAGTGCTAAAGGTGATGTAACGAGCGATCAATATAAATGGGTAAGAGTGCCGTTTGATTCCGGTGCAAATAACACCGTATCTGTATCGTTGAAGATCCCTACCACTGTAACGGTCAAAGCCGCAATTGCTAACCCCGCAATCGATAAAAGCGATGTGTCTGATTGGATTACACATGAAGATAGCGATGCAGGTCTAGGTGATGTTACTGTTTCATCCGACAGCGCATTCTCAGGAACTGGCTCCATGCGTATTCGCTTCAAAAAAACCGCTGACGCTAACAATGACTTTAGCGCAGAGCCGGGCGTCAGCCAGATAGTGAAAAACTTGCCAAAACATACGGATATGACGTTCTCGGTTTACTATTGTGACAAAATGAAAGATAACTCTCTGGCCAATCTTCATTTTGGCGCTAAAACCGTCACCAGCGAGTCATTAAAAGGCAATACAATTAACGATAAATATGTCAATAACAAAGACTTAACTAATGCACCTAAAGGTTCGAGCAAAGACTGCTTCAAGCAAGCTAGCACTACCTTCAACACAGGCGATAATGATCAAGTTGAGCTCTTTGCGACTATGGCGGTTGATAAAGACGCAATAGCAAAAGATCAAGTAAGATCCGACCAATACTACAACAACAGTAGTGAAAGTAAGTTTGAAATACGCGTTGATAATTTTGCCTTGCAATACGAAGGTAAAGCCAATGACGGACTCACTGGAAACGTCGATGAAGTGCGTGTGGCAACACGTAACGATCAATAACCTAAAGCAATAGTTGATTGCACTTCAAAATAGACGCCATTTATTGGCGTCTATTTTTTTACTGGCTAAAAACACGGCCTGTTGTTTTGTCATGCCAATCTCAATGAGTAAATGATTAGAAGTGGTGCAGGAAAATCACTTGAGAACAGGCGAATATTTTTGATAAGTCGTCATTCTACAATCGGTGTTTAACCACCTAGGCTGCTCAGTGGTTGACTACGATTGATATCAGGGCCCATCTCTCTAGCTAGTTACTGTCGTTTGTTTAGCCTTGTGTACCTCGCCCCTATCGACCTTTACCATGATTAGATAGGTTGGTAGCGTATAAGCCACATTGCGCTCCCTGAGGCTCAGCAGAGCTTATATAACACCCATAACACTTGTAGTTGGCATTATTTATCCAGAGTTAACATTTTAGATTTTATTATACCCAATTTATTCAATTTGCGAGTAATTATCCAGTATTTATTTATTTTAATTTGACGACTACCTAAATACACATACAAATAAATAGATTAGTAGCATGCAAATAATGTAATAAGATCAGTAATAACTGCCAGGATCTCCATTTTAAACTTAATTATTTATCAAAATTAATAAAGATATATTTTTAATGTCACTATTAATTATAGGCACTTTGTTTCATCATTTATAGGCATCCTGTTTTATTGCAACATCTATTTATGGCCATATATCCATTTATTTTATACTTATAATATTTTGACATCCGTCACAGAGTTAATATAAGGACAGAATAAGAAATAATACACCTAAGTTATTGTTTGCAATAGATAAAACACCCATTTGTATTATTAAAATACTTAATGGCGATATTATTTAAATAGAAAACACAATATATGTCACAGTTTAAATACCCTCTAGCCGTAATATTTTGTAAGCAAACATTACTGGGAGGTAATTAGAATGAACAAGCATGCATTAGCAATTTTAATAGGATTAGCGCTTGCAGGGTGTAATAGTGGCTCAAACCATACATCAGCAACAAAAACGACTACTCCAGCAGCACAACAAACTACAAGTGCACAACCAAGTGCACAACCAAGTACACAACCAAGTGCACAACCAAGTGCAACACAAAAACAAGATACAAATACTCAAGCAAAACCAGTAGCAGTTGTAAAACAAGCTCCTGTAAAACAAGAAACATTAACAGCAGCAACAGCGTTTGATATTAGTTTACAACCTGTCGCTGCGTTAAAAGCTGACGCTAATGATGAAGCTTTTCTTACCTCTGGTATTCCAGAAGGTGTGACTAAAGTTCCTCCAGTGAAATGTGATAAGGTAGTTAACTCCATAAAAGCTGTAAATGAAACATTTGACGGCGATTCCGATCAACCTATCGCAGGTGGCCAGACTTTATGTTTAGCCGATGGCACTTATGAAGGCAAAGAACTTGAGGTTAACTTACTAGGTGGCCAAAAATTTGCGGCTCAACACCCAGGTAAAGCTATCATTAAAGGCGGTACGTTCTACATTCAAATGGGTGGTGAAGGCTCGACACTTCAAGGCCTAGTTCTAGATCATGTACATTACGAATATGGTCTCATCAATACTCGTTTTAGTAATGACGGATTCTGTCAAAACTGTCGCATCACTGAAATGACGATTATTGGTGCTAAAACTGATGCTGAGTGGGGGGCTGAGTGGATTAAAGTCTACGGTGGCGGTACATGGATTGACCACAATATCTTCACTGGTAAAACAGATAAAAAACCTGTTGTTTCATTCATTCGTGAAAAAGGTCTAAGTGAAAAAGGACGCGCGCACGGCATTGTAGCTTATAAAAACTATTTCGGTAACCGCCCACCAGCGGACAATAAGCTATATCCTGGTGCTAAAGATAATGATTACGAAGGTATTCGTACTGGCCTAAGTGAAACTCACACTGAAGCAAGTAAGTCATTTGTTGTTGGTAACCTTTTTGAAAACATGCATGGTGAAGCTGAAGTTGTTTCAAACAAAGCTAGCTTTAATACCATCAGTTTCAATACCGTTCGAAACAGCTATGGTTCACTGACTAACCGTCATGGTAGCGATAATACATTCGAGAATAACTTTATTCTTGGTGATGGTTACCCAATGTCTGGTGGTCTTCGTATTGTTGATAAAAACCACCAAATTAACAACAACTACATTGAAAGTGCCCGTTACCTAAGTACAACTCACCACGGTGGTATTGTGCTACTTGGTTATGATGGTGCCGATGGTCCAACAAGTAATGGTTATCAACAAGTTGAAAATGTTCACCTATCTCACAATACCATTGTTGATAGTGTTAACAGCTTAAACGTTGATGGTGGTGGCAAACCTCACCAACCAAAACAAGTTTACTTTACCAATAACATTATTGACCATGCCATTGGTCCTGTAGTGAAAAGTCATGACCGCGGTTTACCACCACAGTCAGAGTTCTTAGGTAACATCTTATCTGGTCAAAAAATCTCAGATAGTGATAAAATTGGTAAATCATCATTGGGTGATACTAATATCTTTGAATCTGCGCACTTAGTAAAAGATCCAGCTACTGGTGTTTATCGTCCAACCGTGTCTACACCAAGCTTGACGGTTACAGTCAATGGCGACAACAGCGGTGTTGTTCATCCACTAAAATACGATATGGACGGTCAATTACGTAATGACCCATCATTCATTGGTGCTGATGAAGTCAATGCAAACTCACAACGTACAATTGAACCATTAACTTATGCTGATGTTGGTCCTGTAAGCTATCATCCTGAAAAACCTGCACCTATCGTAGTAACTGCTGATATTAAAAACAGCGATTTCTCTAAAGGTACTGAAGGATGGACTGGCAATGGTGCAGACACTGTTTACGGTGCCAATGCATTCTCAGCTCCAACATTGCAAGTAAGTGATAATGGCGCTGTTAGCCAAGAAGTGACTGTACTTCCACATCATAAATATGCACTAAGTGCTTTTGTTAAAGGTGATTACGAGCTAGCGGTTAATGAGATTGCTGATGCAAAACTTGCCGGTCATCTAGATGAATACAAATGGTTAGAAGTTCCATTTGATTCTGGTGACAACACTAAAGTCAATGTATCACTTAAAGTTCCTGGCAATGTGAAAACTAGCGTGAAAGTAGCTGATGCCGACTTCAGTGACTACTACGAAGACACTGCTAACTCAATTTGGACTGAAACCGATGGTTCTACAAAAGGTCTAGGTGATGTTGGTGGCTCTAAAGACAGTGCATTTAGTGGTAAAGGTTCAGTTCGTCTACGCTTCAAGTTTGATGATGATGCCGTTAACGACTTTACGAAAACACCATCTGTTGCTCAAGTTATTAATGGCATTCCAGCTAATACAGATATGACCTTCTCTGTCTACTACTGTGATAAAATGGGTGACAGTTCACTTGCTAACTTGAAATTTGGTGCCCAAACCGCTACAGGCGATGCAATTGATAATGCTGTAACAGTTGTTCATAACAAAGACTTAGCTAATGCGCCTAAAGGCAGTAACAAAGACTGCTTCAAGCAAGCAAAAGTAAGCTTTAACTCTGGTGACAATACTAGCGTGAAACTTTTTGCTGCACTTCAAGTTAAACCTGAAGACCAAACTAAAGTTCAATCTGACAGTAACTACACCAACGGTAAATTCGAAGTACGCTTAGATAACTTCGCTCTTACTTACGATAAAGGTGCTGATAGCGATATGATTGCAAACTTTGATGAGATTCGTCTAGAGACACGTACTGACGTGACTACTAAATAAACGAATTAAGTCAAATACATAATTAACCAGCGCCTCTTATGAGGCGCTTTTTTTTGCATTGTACAAAATACATTAAAACCCGCCTCTTTACGTTTAAAAAGAGCGCTCTAATAGAGTGCCTATCCTACTGCCGATGATTCTCACACCGTCTACAAATTGACGAGTGATATGATACCAATCGTAGTAATTAACTGATCATTCTAGCTTGTTAAAACACATGATAACGGCGTTGCAATTTTTGAATGTAGAACAACTACTTATCAAAAATAGCGCCTTGTTCTCAAGTGTTTTTCCTGCGCTATTTCTGACCACTTAATTACTGTGATTGGTATGACTTATTATGGATGGAAAAGGCGCTAGGCTAATCGGTTACGACAACTGAGCGATTCAACAATACCACTACAAACAATACCACTAGATAGGCTCTTTACATGCTAGGAAGTTGAGTATGATAAGCAACATAACCAAGCATAATATCAACCAATAGATTGTTCTCTGCCGTTTGTCCTGCGCTATTTATAAACATTGAATTACTGTGATACCAATCGTACTAAATAACGGGTCATTCTAGCTTGTTAAAATACTCGATAACTGCGTTAGAATTTTTGATTGTAAAATAACGACTTATCGAAAAATCCTGCCTTGTTTTCGAGCATTTTTCCTGCGCTATTTCTGATCACTTACTTAGTGTGATTGGGATGATTAAAGGTACAGTGAGATGGGCAGTTGGCAGATCTAAAAAGGGGGCAATCATGCCCCCTTTTATTATCAGTTTAGATACAGCCTAAACGGTATATTTATGGTTGTTGGCTCAAATTAGCCACGGTAATAACGTTGTGGCACAAATGGCATTTTTTCAACCGTCATTGGCAGTTTTTTGCCACGAACTTCAGCAAAAACCTCCGTCCCTGCGGCCATTAAATCTTTGCGTATATAAGCCATAGAGACAGGTTTGCCTGCGTTAGGACCCGCAGTACCACTTGTCACTACGCCCACTTCGTTATCATCAGCATCGAATAATTTACAGCCTTCACGTACAGGCGCTTTAGTTTGTCCCACTAACCCTACACGTTTACGTTGTACTTCTTTTGTGGCGATTTGTTGTAAAATAATATCTGCCCCAGGGAAACCACCGGCACGCTCACCATCAGCACGACGAACTTTGCTAATCGCCCATAGTAGGCTGGCTTCTACTGGCGTTGTCGTTGTATCTAAATCGTGGCCGTATAAACATAGACCACATTCAAGACGAAGTGAGTCACGAGCGCCAAGGCCAATCCACTCAACCAGTTCAGAGTCGGTTAATTTACGCGCCAAATCTTGTGCTTGTGCATTGGGTACCGAAATCTCAAAACCATCTTCACCCGTATAGCCTGAACGGCTAACAATGCATTCAACGCCCAGTAACTCAAGACGCTGCACATCCATAAACAGCATCTCTTTTACTGCAGGGTTAAGCTCAGCTAATACGTCTACCGCTTTCGGTCCTTGCAAAGCAAGTAACGCACGGTCGTCAATCACTTCAAGCTCTACATCTGCTGGGATATTTGCTTGTAGATGGGCGATGTCTTGCTCTTTACATGCGGCATTCACCACCACAAATAAATGATCACCAAGATTAGCAACCATCAGGTCATCCATAATGCCACCTTGCTCGTTAGTGAAAAAAGCATAACGCTGATTGCCACTAGCAAGATCAATGATATCAACGGGCACTAGCGCTTCAATAGCCGCGGCAGCATTCGCACCTTTAAGGCGCAATTGTCCCATATGAGAAACATCAAAAAGACCGACTGAATTGCGAGTGTGTAAGTGCTCTTTCTTTACCCCTAATGGATATTGAACCGGCATATCATATCCCGCAAACGGAACCATTTTAGCACCTTGCTCAACATGCAATGCGTGCAGTGGGGTTTTCAGTAAAGCTTCAGTCATCGTCTCTCCTTAACTGTGTTCTAAAATAAACGTTGTTCGTTTTGTTCAGAACGACAGATTCTTAATGATTAGTATCCGTTTCTTATCTAAGCAAACGTTTGCTGACACTATAGGAAACTTCGTCTCTGAACACAATAGTGCAGAATACCAACACTACTTTGCCGTCACCCAAAGAATATGAGCATCCTCTTTACTGGATGAAATAAGCGCGTGTCCCATATTTGCATCGTAGTACACACTGTCCCCTTCAACGAGCGTTAAAGGCTCATAAAACTCAGAATAAAAAATGACTTCTCCGCAAAGAATCAAGAGAAATTCCTCGCCATCGTGATGAACCCATCCCTGAAACTCATCAAAACTGCGTGCATGAATCACCGATTTAAATGGCATCATTTTCTTTTGTGTCATTTGGGTAGCCAGCAGTTCATGCTCGTAAGTCACTGTAGGATGTGGCTTCCCCTCCCCCTTCAAGGTAATATCGCGACGACCGCTCGCCCCTTTATTTTCGGGGGGTGCGAACAATTGCGGCATATCAATATTTAATCCAGAGGCCAATTTTTGCATGGCTTGAAAGGTGGGGCTTATTTGTTCATTCTCAATTTTACTTAGCGTTGAACGCGCAAGACCGGTGCGCTGACTGGCCTCTTCAAGTGTCAATCCCAACTGGTTGCGGATTAATTTAATTTTATTCCCTAACTTTATAGGCTCGACACTATTTTCTACCGAAGACTTCTGTAGGCTAAGTGATGGATAGTCATCCAATATAGGTTCTGTCATAAGATCCCTTTTCTAAAAATGAAACAATAATTCTCTAAAAAGAGTGCCTTAAAACCGCCTAGATATGAAGCATTTCAGGGAATATTTAATGAGAGATACCTGTCAAAGTTGAGTTTTTTGTTTCCAATAGGAAATTTCGACTTGAGTATGTGCACAACAGGGTTTATTTTATCTTCATTAATACTTTTTATTATTTCAATCTGATTAAGTTGGAGATACAAAATGGACAACACTCTAAAGTTTGCAGATAGCCATGAGTGGGTTAAAGACAACGGTGACGGTACAGTTACTATCGGCATCTCTGAGCACGCTCAAGAACTGCTTGGGGACGTAGTGTTTGTTGACCTACCTGACGTAGAAGATAGCATTGAAGCCGGTGAAGGTTTTTCACTTGTAGAATCAGTGAAAGCGGCGTCTGATATCTACGCACCAGTAACGGGTGAAATTATTGAAATTAACGAAGAGCTAGAAGATAGCCCAGAATTAATTAATGAAGAACCTTATGAAGGTGGTTGGATTGTTAAAGTGAAACTGGCCGATCCCTCTGAGCTCGATAACTTAACTAACGCTGAAGATTACTTAGCCAGCATTGATGAAGACTAAGTTGCTTTAACGTTTATTGAGAAAAAACAATACATTATAGTATCCCCGCTTTTGCGGGGATCTTGCCATTAAGAGACGTATAGCGCCCTGTGAACCCCAAGACGTAAATATTGTTTTGGGACACTCAGAGAAAACTCAGCGTTCACATCTTTAAAAGGTTTCAAGTAAGGTATAAAGGAATTATGACTGATCTATTACGCAGTTTAAGTACAGACAACGAGTTCGTTGCTCGACATAACGGTCCGAACTTAGCTGATCAACAGAAAATGCTTGAGCGCATCAAAGTACAAAGCCTTGATGAACTAGTTCAACAAACGGTGCCTCAACAAATCCGATTGGAAAAACCATTAACTCTAGACGCCCCACTAAGTGAAGCGGGTATGCTAGAAGAGATGAAAAAGTTTGCTCAGCAAAACCAAGTCAAACGCACCTTTATTGGTCAGGGTTATTACAATACCTTCACTCCTAACGTTATCTTACGCAACGTTCTAGAAAATCCGGGTTGGTACACTGCTTATACGCCTTACCAACCAGAAATCTCTCAAGGCCGTCTTGAAGCCTTATTGAACTACCAGCAGATGATCATGGATCTCACTGGTATGGAAATCGCCAACGCATCTCTATTAGATGAAGCGACAGCGGCAGCCGAAGCCATGACGCTTTGTAAACGTGCGGGTAAGAGCAAAAGTAAAACCTTCTTTGTAGCCGATGATGTACACCCACAAACCGTTGAAGTGATCAAAACCCGTGCGGAGTTTATCGGTTTTGAAGTACTGGTAGACAGCATTGACTCTTTACCAGAGCACGATGTGTTTGGTGCGCTCTTGCAGTACCCAACCACAACAGGTGAAGTAAGAGACTTGACTGACGTTATTGCTCAAGCTCAAGCAAATAAAACCGTCGTGACCGTTGCTACCGATCTATTAGCTTCTACCCTATTAAAGCCTGCAGGCGAAATGGGTGCAGATGTGGTTATCGGTTCAGCACAACGTTTTGGCGTACCTATGGGTTACGGCGGTCCTCACGCGGCGTTTATGGCAACTCGTGATAAGCACAAACGTACTATGCCTGGTCGTATTATCGGTGTGTCTATTGACTCCAATGGCAACCAAGCACTTCGTATGGCCATGCAAACTCGTGAGCAACACATTCGTCGTGAAAAAGCGACGTCTAACATTTGTACTGCTCAAGCGTTACTGGCAAATATGGCGGCATTTTATGCGGTATTCCATGGTAGCGAAGGTTTAAAAACTATTGCTCGCCGTACTCACCATATGACCGCTATTCTAGCAGCAGGCTTGACTCAAGCTGGCTATGAGCTTTGTCACAACTCGTTCTTTGATACTTTAACCATTAACACCGGTGACAGAACCGAGGCCCTTTATGGCGCAGCCCAGCGCGATAATATCAACTTGCGCAAACTGGACGGTAAACTAGGGGTGAGCTTTGATGAAACCACTACAGTGGCGGATATCGCCGCTCTGTTTAGTGTGTTCCAAGTGAGTGAATCCATTGAAGCCCTTAGCAATGAAGTGGCCAATAATGAATTTGCTGCTATTCCTGAAAGCTGTCGTCGTAGTTCAGCCTTTTTAACTCATCCTGTGTTTAACACTTGTCATAGTGAAACTCAGATGATGCGTTATCTAAAACAGTTAGAAAACAAAGACTTTTCACTTACTCACGGTATGATCCCTCTTGGTTCTTGTACCATGAAGCTCAATGCGGCCGCAGAAATGATCCCTGTGACTTGGCCTGAATTTGGTGCTATGCATCCATTCGCTCCAATTGAACAGGCAGCAGGCTATACCGCTCTGGCAAAAGATCTTAAAGCCAAGCTTTGTGAGATCACCGGTTATGATGATTTTTCATTACAACCTAATTCAGGCGCATCTGGTGAGTACGCCGGTCTTATTGCCATTCAACGCTACCACCAGTCTCGTGGCGAAGGCCACCGTAATGTTTGTTTAATCCCAAGCTCTGCGCACGGTACAAACCCAGCATCGGCCTCTATGGTGTCAATGAAAGTGGTTGTGGTGAAATGTGATAACGATGGCAATATTGATATCGAAGATCTTGCCGCTAAAATTGAAAAACACGCAGACAATCTATCTAGCATTATGATCACTTACCCTTCTACGCATGGCGTATTTGAAGAGCAAGTTAAAGTAGTGTGTGACATGATTCATGCTGCTGGCGGTCAAGTTTACCTTGATGGTGCCAACATGAATGCTCAAGTAGGCCTAACTAGCCCAGGCTTCATTGGTTCGGATGTTTCACACCTTAATCTACACAAAACGTTCTGTATTCCACATGGTGGTGGCGGTCCTGGTGTGGGTCCAATTGGTGTTAAATCTCACTTAGCGCCTTTCTTGCCTGGACACATTGAAAATGGCGGACAAGGTAGTGATCACGCGGTTTCAGCAGCGGATATGGGTAGTGCTTCTATTTTACCTATCTCATGGGCCTATATCGCCATGATGGGTGAGCAAGGACTTTCTACTGCAACGGAAGTGGCCATCCTTAATGCAAACTACGTTATGGAACGTTTATTGCCTTATTACCCAGTTCTATATCGCGGTACCAATGGCCGTGTTGCACACGAATGCATCATCGACATTCGTCCTCTGAAAGAAGAAACTGGCATCAGTGAAGAAGATATCGCTAAACGCCTAATGGATTATGGTTTCCACGCTCCAACCATGTCTTTCCCTGTAGCTGGTACACTGATGGTGGAACCTACTGAGTCAGAAGACTTAGAGGAGCTTAACCGTTTCTGTGATGCCATGATTGCTATCCGTAAAGAGATGAACAAAGTACGTGACGGTGAGTGGCCATTGGATAACAACCCATTGGTTAACGCTCCTCACACGCAAGTTGACCTAGCAAGCAGTGATTGGGAACGCCCATACTCACGCGAGCTCGCTGCTTTCCCATCTCGTTCACAACGTAATTGGAAATACTGGCCAACAGTAAACCGTGTCGATAATGTCTACGGCGACCGTAACCTTATTTGCTCATGCCCTAGTATTGATGAGTATGTGGAAGAGTGATTTAGCTGTGCCTATGTATTCTAAATTGGCACAACATGTCTAATTTAGGTTAAATCTCAGCTTGGTGTATTAAAAAATCAGACAAACTTCTGTTTGTCTGATTTTTTTTATCTTAAACACTTCCCTTCCAGACTCAGTTTCTAATCTCGCCAGATACAAAAAAGCTCCGCAATTGCGGAGCCTCATACACTTTTGAGCCCTGTTAAATAACCGGGTTCTTTTTGCTTTTTTATACGAAGTCTTTACGCATTGGCGTGAAGTTGTCGATAAGAACACCTTTCTCAAGACACTTAGCACCGTGCATAATGTTTGGTTCTTTGTAGATAGTGTCGCCAGCAACAACGATTTGAGTATCGTCGCCAACAGTGAACTCAAATTTACCTGAAACAACGTAAGTTAGTTGCTCATGTGGGTGGTTGTGCATTGCAGCTACTGTGCCAGTCTCAAAATATACTTCACAAGTCATCATGTTCTCGCTGTATGCTAGAACCTTACGTGAAAGACCGCCACCTAGATCTTCAATAACAACGTCTTTATTGTATACAAACATGTTTTCGCCTTTTTTTATTTTCAGTGTGACAAAATATTCAACATTGCTAGACATTAAGCCTCACAGCTGTTGAATCACTTCCGTCCATTAATAATTTTATACGACAAATGATAGCATATTTCTCGTACCGAGATAGAGAAGATACAGCAAAAGATACCTAATATTAGCCACCCATTGTTAATCCCCTATTAAGCATACCGATAGGTATTTTTATTCCACCATCGAACAATTTGTTGCTTGTGAAGAGAAAAAGGCGCAAAGAGGGACAGTTTACTAGAAATGAGTGTGGGAAACTTAAAAAATAAGCATGTTTACTCTACCAAGGAGCTAGTTGGTATCAATCTTCAATAAAATACGTACTACAGGGGCATTAACCGTGCTTCAGATGCTGACAACATTTAGAAAAATGTCGTCGTCGTTTTTCTAAATGCTCACAATAGGAGGTCAGCTCTTCTAGTGTCCCGACGGGGCCATGGAATAAATGGCCAAACTCTACTATCAGTTTCAGCCACGTCTCTTGAGAAAGGTTCATTTTTTCAAGAAGTGACGGATGAGCTTCATCCAAACTGCCTCGCTTATCATCTCGAATAATCCGTCCGGTTTCATTCACTAAACTGAGATAATCAGATAATGAAAAGTGAATCCCTTTATCTTGATGTTGCTGCTCATTTCCGACAAAGGGTAACAAGGTTTTAGGTTGCTCACCTTTTATTGCCGCTCGTATGCGCAGTTGAATGCTGGTGTGGTCTGATTGCTCAACCGTTGTGGCCATTTTCGCTCTAATGGGGTTTAAATCCACGTAGGCCATACAGGTTAATAGAGCCGTCTCATCAAGTAGGGCTTGTGATTTAAAGCGCCCCTCCCAAAAGCGGCCAGTGCAGTTATCTTCTTGATTTGCTTGCCGCGCTATAGGCTCATTCAAACAACGCATAAACCAACTAATGTCACACAAGCGGCTACGGTAAGTGGCGATGGCGTGTTTGAGTTGGGGGAGTTCAAACGCTTCGACTAGGTCACCTTGGACAAATTTATGCGTTAAGGCATCGCCTTTAAAACACTTATGCCACTGCTCAAGGACTTCTTTATCACTCCAATTGTTCGCTTTATCGATATCAATGCGTAACACCACATGTAAATGGTTGGACATTATGGCAAAAGCGGCCACATCAATGGCAAATACGGTGGCTAGTTTGGTCAGCAGTGCCTCAACCCAACCTCGGCGATGGTCGTAGTTTTTACCAGAATATGAATCGTGGCCACAGAGGAAAGCACGCCTGACAACACGGCTACAACAGTGGTAGTAGGGCGTATCTTCAATACTAATTTGAGTTCTGCGAGGGCATGGCATAAACGTACTCCAGCATTGGTGACTGAAATGAGTTTAGTTGAGGATAGGGTTTCTTGCTATTTACTATGGGTGGCTTGGTTAGAGGGGGTTAGGATAGGTTTTTTTGTAGCTTTTGGGCTACTTGGATGAAGGTTTGGATTTGTTCTTCGGTTAGATCTTGTTGCATTTTGGCTTGTATGTTTTGTTGGGCTTTCTGTATTTCTTGGCTGAGTTTCGTTCCCTGCTCTGTGAGAGACAGAAGTTGACTTCTTTTATCGTCTGGGTGTGGCGCTTTGGCTATCCAGTCATTTAGGATCATTTCTTTAATCAAGCGGGCAACCTGCGCTTTATCTTTAGAAAAGTGATGCACTATATCGTTGGCTGTACATTGGTGATGCTGTTGGATAAAAATAAGACAACGAACATGCATACCATTTAAACCCAACTGATTGGCTTGCAGTTCAGTACGCATTGCATGTCGATAAGATTGAATAATATTGAAAATTGTCTCTGGGATAGCATTCTTATTCATCAGTTTACCTAGCAAACCAAATTATGGGCAATGGAGTATAAAGTTGATTTTATCTACCTGATACCCTTATTTCAAGGTGCGTATTAGCTTGTAAGGGTAACGACAAATATTACATGAGAAGAAATACGGGGAAAAACGCACATTAATCTTGTGTTGCTCGGTTACTCAACCACGATATATTGGACAACATCATCATCTAGCAAGCCTTGCTTATCAATAGAATCAAAGTCCAATACTTGACCAAGAATTAATGCCACTTTGATAACGATAGTCGCGATGGTTAAAACCAGTACCGCTCTATTTAAGCTTAGTCTAGCGAGCTTCTTGCGGATTTTCTTATCCGACACATCATTTCTTTGTGCAATTGAGATTAAGTTTCTTAGTGACTGCATTGATTTTGTGGCCGCCACAGCTAGTACTACTAGCAAAAGCACACTCATCAAATCAAAAACAATAGACCAAGACAAAATACTTCTCCAGATTAAAAGAAACGCTAACAGTTTGAAGGCGGTATAATAATACAATTAAATGTGCGCCGTAGTCACATTTACACTTTTGACTGTCAAACCTTGATACAAAAACACAAAACAGTGATCTTGATCACACTTACAATCGGGTTATGTAAGTTTATTTCAGAAGTAAATTACTACAAACATCATATTTAATCTGTCATAAACAATTGGCCGCCCCTTTTAATAATCACTCCAACGCATATCACATCTGGCACTAACTAGAACCGTTGACGTCTCCCTTCTATTCTAGTTAGGCCATAATTTGTATTATGTTTTCTTGGTATCAGTTTTTCTTGGATTTAGCGATACGCTTCTCCCAATAGGTCGCACCTTTGATCCCAAGTTTCACTGGGTCAAATGTGTAAACGCTCACTCCGCGTTTTTTTTGCTCTTCGTAATCTTTTAGTGCTTTTAGAGCGGGTTTGGACATAAAGAAGATAATCAAAATACCAACGATATTTAGCCAAGCCATCAAGCCGACACCAACATCACCCATGGCCCAAGCCAAGTTGGCAGTCTTTACCGTCCCATAAAAAACGGCTGTAATAATCACAATCTTTAAAGCAAATACCAGCCCCTCTATTTTAAGTGTGCGGCGTATATAAGCAATGTTAGTTTCTGCAATATAGTAGTATGCCAAAATCGTGGTGAACGCAAAAAAGAACAAGGCCACTGCTATAAATGGCTTTCCTATGCCAGGAAGTGCGCTATCAATGGCAAGTTGCGTGAAGACAGGGCCATTTGCACTAATATCAGCAGCTATATTCTGTACCGCAAACACGCCTTCAACGCTACTATGAACGTTATACATTCCAGTAAGTAAAATCATAAACGCGGTTGCAGAACACACTAGCAAGGTATCAATATAAATAGAAAATGATTGTACTAAACCTTGCTGAGCTGGATGATCCACATTCGCAGCAGCGGCCGCATGTGGGCCTGTACCCTGTCCGGCTTCGTTAGAATAAATACCACGCTTTACACCCCAACCAATGGCAGCGCCAAACCCTGCCATTGGCGTAAACGCATCGCCCACAATCATGGAAAAAATGCGAGGCACTTCAGTGATATGCAGTAACAAAATGACAAAGGCAGTTATGATATAAGCAAGTGCCATAAAAGGTACGACGATCTGAGTGAAATTGGCAATACGTTTAACACCACCAAAAATGATAAAACCCAGCACTATAGAGATAAATGTTCCTGTCACTATCTTAGCAAAGCTAAAAGTGCCAATGGCTGTCTCAATCATAGCACCGGAGCCAAATGCGGCTTCAACGGCATTGCCTATACTATTTGATTGCACGCCGGGCAATAACACCCCACAAGCAAAGATAGTGGCGATAGCAAAAATCCATGCATACCAAGTTTGCCCCATCGCTTTCTCAATATAATAAGCAGGGCCTCCTCGGAACTGCTCTTCATCTTCTTCTTTATAGATCTGAGCTAAGGTCGATTCGGCGTAAGCGGTAGCGGCACCAAAAAAGGCCACCACCCACATCCAAAACACAGCCCCTGGGCCACCAAAACCAATGGCCGCCGCGACACCTGCGATATTACCTGTACCCACACGACCCGATAGGGATACCGCTAAGGCTTGAAATGAAGAGATCCCTTTTTCTGAACTCTTACCGGATAGCAACAGACGCCACATTTCAAAAAAGTGCCTAATCTGCACAAACCGAGTTAGCACGGAATAAAATAAACCCGCTCCAAGACACAAATAAATGAGAATAGGACTCCATATAATCCCATTCACCACATCGACAAACTGTTGCATGATCAACATCCTTATTGAATAAATAACAATAGAAACAATATCTTACTTAAAAGTAAATATCCATATCGCTGTTCTTTTAATCCCCAGAACAGTTCGCTCACTTTTAATGATAACGCAGAAAAAACACCTAGGGACAGAACTTCGATAAACCCTCTTACAAGAAAAACTTCAAAGCGCTAATCACTCACTAGACAGTCGTATAATTTGACCTATTACAGGCCAAAAGAGACCGCGCATATGCATAAACATCATAAATGGTCTGTATCATAGTTCTGATAGTAAGCGTAAGTAGAAGTCACAATCATAGAAAAAGGCAAGCGATAGAAAGCCTGCCAAGAAGTAGGGGTGTCATAGCATAGTAGAGAAAATTCTATTCTAGCAACCTGAATGAATTACTTTGCTTTTAAAGAAAGGGTCACCGAAAATTTTGCCATCGGCTTATCACCGTGTAATGTTGGGCATATAGCGGTAATTTGAACCTCTTTATTCACGCGCTCACCGCTAGTAAGTGTTTGCTTTAACATCTCATCAATAAGCGGACCATCGCTACAAATAAAATGAACATCACTCTCAGGGCGCATCAAAAACTCTGCAGTTATTCCCTTAAATGCTAATGAGATTTCACGTCCCTGAGCCCGAGCCTTCATAGCGGCCATAAAGCCACCAGCAACGTCGGCCCCCATTACCATAGCGCCCATATACATACTGTTTAGATGGTTTTTTGTGCGTCGTTTGAGCGGGATTTTCATCTCCACCATATGCTCATTGACCCGCAAAATTTTCGGACGACATAGCCATAACAAAGGCACTTTGCTAAAGGCGAAATAGCTCAGGTAAAGATTTGCTTTTTGTAAGGAAGAAAGCATGTAATATGTCCCTAATAGTGCAACTAACAATCAACTCATCTTACCAGTTAATCAATATGATCGTTAATTGTCAAAATTTTGTTACATATTTACTTCTCTTATTGTCGCCCTAGATGATTAGCGACGTAGGCAAGATGTACAACCGCGACACGCGGAACGAGTCGCAGGATCTAAGCGACCCCGCTGAATTTTACAATAAGCATTTCGTAATACCCTACGCGCGGCAAACCAATCATCGGGCTTTGACAGTAATAAGTACCCATTAAAACGCTTTAACAAGGGCAAACGATATTCATCCACAAATCGGCGATCAAAATCCACTTCAAAGTAATCAAACACTTGCTCTAGTGAGGTAAATGAGGCTAATTTTTGTTGCAATTCACTAAAACTCATCCACTCTCCCTCCTGTTTTCTTAGCATAAACACTCAACAACATGGCTCTTGATCCCATTGTCGTCAACCCAGCACTTCAGGGTATACTATATCTTCATTTTACTGCAGCAGAACACAAACCTATGATCGTATTTTCCACTAATTTTGGTGATATCACTATTGAGCTCAACATAGATAAAGCCCCCGTCACTTGTAAAAATTTCCTCAAATACTGCCAAGAAGGCTTTTTTGACAATACGATTTTCCATCGAGTCATCGAGGGCTTTATGATACAGGGAGGGGGATACAATAAGGATTTACTCGAAAAAGAAACGCACTCACCTATCGTCAATGAGGCAAATCGAGGTTTAAAAAATAAACTAGGGAGCATTGCTATGGCTCGCACTGATGCCCCTCACTCCGCAACCGCTCAGTTTTTTATCAACCTTGAGGATAATGACTTTCTCAATTATACCGCCACCACCAATCAAGGTTGGGGCTACGCTGTATTTGGCCAAGTAACCGCGGGAATGGATACTGTCAACGCCATTGCCAAACTAAAAACTCACTGTAAATTTGGCCTTGATGACCTACCTATCAATCACGTTATCATCGAAAAAGTGACCATAATTTCAGACTGTTGAACTTAAAATTTATAGGTTAATGGGCAAATTTCTGTGCTACCAATTGTAATGACATAGCTATCTCCCAATACATCATAAGTACACAATTTACTAAAGCCAGAGGTTTGGTCATGCTTAAAAAAGCCCGTTTTATTCGCCTCTGGTTCAGGCTTGCTCAACTTTGGTACAATATTAAAGTCATAGCTTAAAGGGCAAATATCTGTCGATTTTATATTTAGACTGTGTAACTCACCCAATACATCGTAATAACAAACCTGGCTAAATGCTTGCACATCTTTGCTTTTCAAAAACCCTGTCGTAGCCAATGCAGAAGCGCTAAACAGCCCCATCACCACAACACTTGTTGCCACAGCCAACCGCGCGCCCCTAATACCCTTCATGAATTTCATACCCTTCATTTTTCCCCAATAGTTACGCTTAATGAATAGCACATCACTCACAAACAATAATGAGACCTTGCCTTGAAAAATCATTGAAAACAAGGAGAGTTTTGAGATGTCGTTATTCTAAAGAGTGGCGTCTGTTTGAAGTTAAACCATCGTTCATGATTACACTCATAAAAAATCACGATTTAATGGAGCTTACTACTCACTCTCACCTCTCGTTTTTCCTTTTTAAATCACAGGATTATTGACTCTATAGCTTGGCCAACTATCTTCAATAGTAGAGGAATAACGATACCCCATATAACGACTATCGCAGGAGGCACTATGTCGAAATCACTGATGGCACTGATAGGCACACTACTGGTCAGCTTTTCCGTTCAAGCTAATAATGGACTGATCTCGATAAAGAGTCATCATGACGTTGATACCACCGCAGATAGACTTGTTGCCGCGCTTCAAGAAAAAGGAATGGCCACTTTTGCTCGTATTAAACACTCTGATGTGGCGCAAGATATTGGCATCGAACTGCGCCCAACCGAGTTGCTGCTGTTTGGTAACCCTAAAGTGGGTTCGCCTCTTATGGCATGTCAACAAAGCGCGGGTATTGACCTTCCACAAAAAGCGCTTATCTCCAAAGACGTTCATGGACTCGTTTGGTTAACCTATAACGATCCAAACTACCTTAAACAACGACATAATATTACCGGTTGCGACGATATTATTGCCAAGATGAGCAAGGCTTTAAATGGGTTTGCCACGAAAGCCACTCAACCATAAGTAAATGCCCACTTAGCTTTTTTCATACAGTACAACTAGCCGAGTAACCATAACGATTGTAAGCAAGCGGTCGCTATAGCAATGATCGCTAATGACTTCCAAAACAGCACAGGGTCTCTTTTTAATAAGGGGCTCTGTTTCGCTTTTTTTACTAATTGTGGGTTAGGCGTGGCTAGATCCAGCAAAAAATCCCCTAGCGCCTGATAACGAACACTGGGATTGGTTTGTGTAGCTTTGCGAAACACCAAGTCTAACCATGCTGGCATATCGCCACGAAACTGCTGCAGTGGCCGGTAATGCCATTTATGATGGCGAGTCGATTGCGCCACTTGTGCCGATATGGGCTTATAAGGCAACTCGCCGCACAGCATTTCATAGCCAATCACCGCCACGGAAAACAGATCCGATAATGTACTCGCCTCTCCCGTATCTATACTTTCAGGAGCAATATAGTTTACCGCTCCCAAAGGCTCACAGCTTTGATTGCTAGTCACTATTTCTTCTAGCCCTAATGCTTTTACCGCACCAAAATCGATAAGTTTAACCTCTTCTGATTCAGTGATAAGAATATTTTCTGGCTTTAAATCTCCATGTACCATATCCGCGCGTTGCAGTACCCGTACCCCTTTAATGATCCCCTCAATAATGGTGCGCACCTTATTTATGCTCGGATTAGGGTTATCAAACATCCACTGCCGAAGCGTAATACCATCAATAAACTCACACAGTTGATAGACAAACCGAGTATCGTCTGCAACCGGATACACCTTCATCACTCGCTCACTATTAAGTTGCCGCCCCACCCAATACTCATTCGCTAATTGGTTTAAATGCTCAATATCCTCACTGTAAGTCAGTGACGGCGCTTTAAGCACCTTGCTTACCCCATGCTCATCAACAACTTGATATACATAACTTCTAGGCCCCGCATACAGCACCTTAGTCACCCGATACTGGTCAATTTTATTACCTACTTTTAAAGCGGGAGGCACAGTGCGAGAAAGCAATTGAGCTTGATGTTCTAATAGTGAATGGCTAGGTAATTGCTCCACATCCAAGATTAAACAGGTGACGTTATCGGTACTTCCTTGATCTATGGCCATTTGGCTTATGCTGTCAGCCAACGGCTCTTTACTCACTTGAGATGTAAACATGCTGTAGAGATCATTTTGTGCAATCGTATCGTGTACACCATCGCTGGTTAAGATAAAGCGATCACTAACTTGTAACTCAAAAGATTGATAGTCCACATCTAATCGACTGTCCATTCCCAAGGCTCGGATAAGATGCGGATTTTGTCCAAAGTTGACCCTTTGATGATCACGAGTGAGCAACTTAACCTTACCCCCTCTTACGCGGTAAATTCTGGTATCCCCCACATGAAATAAATGCGCCGTATTGGATTTACATATCACCGCACTAAAGGTGGTCACTAATCCATTATGCTTAAGGCTCTGCTTTAACCCCTCAGTAAATAACCAGTTATTCATGCTGGTCAAAATTTTACTGGCGCAATGCTGAATACTCCAACTGTCAGGAGTAGAATAGTAATCGCTCACAAACTGCATAACCGCGGTGTGGCTTGCCTTTTGACTGTGATTACTGCAACTGACACCATCGGCTATACAGGCCACCACCCCTTTATGCTCTCGTTCATATCGCTGTTGCGGCACCTTAACTAGAAATGCATCTTGGTTTTCATCCCGCATCCCTTGCCATGATGCTCCACCAAAACTCACCATCAATTGTGATTGAACTCTCTGTTTCACTCAGCATACCTTCCATCTTTGCTATGCCAATAGATAAGCCCTGCAATACGGGGCTTATCTAACGCTAATCTATAAGGCTGCAGCAATGATTAGTGCGACACATCGATTAATGTCACGCTGCCATCGTCGTTCACTTCAGCAATTTTACCGCTGGGCTCTTCCATAAAGATTAAAGTCACAAAGCCCAGTACTGCCGTAGCTGCAATGACGTAGAAAAATGTTTGGTAATCCACAAAAGACAGGATAGTTAAATAGGTCACCGCCCCCACATTACCGTACGCCCCTGTCATGCCGGCTATTTGACCTGTCATACGGCGCTTGATAAGAGGCACTGTAGCAAATACTGCCCCCTCGCCTGCTTGCACAAAGAACGAGCACACCATCGCCGTCACTACCGCTAACCATACCGGCCACTGACTCCCCACTTGGCCCATTAAGAAATAACCAATAGCAAGACCTAATGTTAAAATAAGCAGTGTCGGTTTACGGCCACATTTATCCGAAATCCAACCGCCACCAGGACGAGACATGAGATTCATAAAGGCGTAAGCCGATGCCACCATACCCGCTAAAACAGGGGTAAGTTCAAAGGTTTCAGCAAAGAACAATGGCAACATAGAAACAACGGCTAATTCCGAACCAAAGGTAGCGAAATACAATACATTCAGCACCGCCACTTGTTTAAATTTGTATTGATGCATTTTTGGCACAGGTTGCTTGAAGATGTTTTTATTCACCTTCCAAACTTGTGTCACTTCAACAAGGTATAAAGTAAATAACCCCGCATAAATACAATTGACCACCGTATCAGATAACATGTTGATGCCACTTGCAGACATTTTCCAAGTCAACAACGCCAATACCGCATACATAGGGATCTTCATAAATAGTAAGAAATAGAAATCCCCTTTAGAGGTGACTTCCATTGCTGTGAGGTGCTTAGGTTTAAAATAGGTGGAGCCTTTCGGCGTGTCCGATACCGAACGATAAAAAACGATAGAAAACAACAAACTCAACAAGCCAGTCAAAGCAATCGCGTAGCGCCAACCCTCTTCACCGCCAAACAAGAGGGCAAGCGTAGGTAAGGTAAATGCAGCAGCGGCAGAACCAAAGTTACCCCAGCCACCATAAATACCTTCTGCAGTCCCCAGTTCATCATGTGGAAACCACTCGGAAACCAAGCGAATACCAATAACAAAGCCAGCCCCAATAAAGCCCAGTAAAAAACGGGCAATAGCCGCTTGCACAAAGCTATCCGCAAACGCAAACATAAAACATGGGATAGAACACACGGCCAAAAGTGCCGAATAGACTTTACGGGGTCCAAATTTATCCGTAAACATACCAATAATGACCCGTGCCGGTATGGTTAATGCTACGTTCAATATCAATAGCATTTTTACTTCTTGGGTACTCAAACCTAAGGTTTCTTTTACCATTTGTAACAAGGGGGCGAAGTTAAACCACACCACAAAGGTAATAAAGAAAGCCATCCAGCTTAAGTGTAAAATTTTCATCTTACCGGTGAACGAAAATAAAGAAAATTTACTGTTATCCATACTATAAATCCTTTTCTACTATGCTTTCATTCTAGCGACATCCCACTGCTCGAATAGATCATTTTTACGCTCAGTAATGCACACAATTTATGCAGCTATCGCTTCTGCCACTTGAACTTGTACTACACCATCGAGTAAACGCACTGGGTGTGTTTTCACGCTATATTGCGGTTCTTCCACACACAAGCCACTGATAAGATTAAAGTGCTGTTTATACAAAGGGGAAGCCACCACAGGTACGCCCTCATAACAGCCGACAATACCTCGAGAAAGTACCTGCGCTTTTCCTATTGGGTCATAATTAGAAATGGCGTATAACGCCCCTGCTCGCTGATAGTTAAATATCGCGATTTGCTGTCCATTAATCAGAGCGCAGACTCCAACATTTGGGGCGATGTCCTTTACATCACAAACGGTTTGCCAGTTATCCATCCTTTTCTCCTAGACTGAATGATAATATTGATATTGCGTGGTTTGGTGTTCAATGCATCCCTGACGGTTAATGGATCTCTACCACGTCTATTGATTGTTCAATGCTTGGCTGTGTCTTACTGAGTTTGGGAACACGCTGTTCGCGTTCTGAGACAAAATTCAATGAATTATCACGCTGTTTGCTATTGATAAAGTGACTAAAGCGCTTTAATTTCTCTGGTGACTCTAAGGTCGTTTTCCATTCGCACTGATAGTGATTGATATTGCTTTGCATCTCTCTTTCAAGTTCTGCGCTCAGGTTCAATTTATCGTCAACCACCACTTGTTTGAGGTAGTCAATGCCACCTTCTAAATTTTCTAGCCATACTGACGTGCGTTGTAATCTATCGGCTGTGCGGATGTAGTACATCAACAGACGATCTATATATTGAATCAGTGTGCTTTCATCTAAATCGGTCGCTAATAAATCGGCATGACGAGGGCGCATGCCCCCATTACCACACACATACAAATTCCAGCCATTTTCCGTGGCAATAATCCCCACATCTTTTGATTGTGCTTCGGCACATTCTCGGGTGCACCCCGACACCGCAAATTTCAGTTTATGAGGGGCGCGCAACCCTTTGTAGCGATTCTCAACATCAATGGCTAAGCGCACACTATCGGCCACCCCATATCGACACCAAGTACTGCCCACACAGGATTTAACAGTACGTACCGACTTACCGTAGGCGTGCCCCGTTTCAAATCCCGCATCGACTAATTTTTGCCAAATGATTGGTAAATCATTTAATTGTGCCCCAAATAAATCCACACGTTGCCCGCCGGTAATTTTGGTATACAGATCAAACTGTTTCGCCACTTCACCAAGCACAATCAATTTATCAGGGGTAATTTCCCCTCCCGCAATACGCGGCACAACCGAATAGGTGCCATCTTTCTGCATGTTGCCAAGATAAATATCATTGGTATCTTGCAGTTCCATATGCGCATTTTGCAGAATATATTCGTTCCAAAATGAAGCTAGAATAGAGCCTACCGTTGGCTTACATATTTCACAGCCATGCCCGCTACCGTATTGGTTGAGCAACTCATCAAAGGTTTTAATTTGTTGGATGCGAACAATATCTGACAGCGCTTGCCTTGAGTACGCAAAATGCTCACAAAGATCATTATTCACCTCTACCCCTAAACTCAATAATTCGCTATCAAGTACCTGTTTTGCCAAAGCGCTGCAACCGCCACAACCAGTAGAGGCATTGGTGGACTCTTTAAGGGCGCCCATAGTATTGCAACCGGCCTGAACGGCGTCCTTGATATCCCCTTTTGTCACATCAAAACAAGAGCAAATCACCGCGCTATCAGGTAACGCATCCACCCCCATCCCCGCCGAGTCATCCCCTGCCACATTAGGCAAAATTAACACGGATGGATTAGAGGGAAGAGGCAGATCATTTTGCTTCATTTGCAATAAAGTGCCGTAAGCCTCGGCATCCCCCACCAGCACAGCACCAATGATTTTTGTGCCGTCTTCTGAAATGATTAAGCGTTTGTAGACTTGTTCTATTTCATCGCTAAAGGTGTAAGATTGAGCCCCTTGGGTTTGATCGTGAACTTCGCCAATACTGGCCACATCCACACCAAGAAGCTTTAACTTAGTGCTCATATCCGCACCGGTAAAGGCCACAGTTCCAGACTCTTTACCGCCAACTAAGTGCTCAGCGGCGACCTTTGCCATCTGATAACCCGGAGCCACTAAACCAAAAATCTTGCCCTTCCATAAAGCACATTCACCAATCGCGTACACATCTGGGAGATTGGTTTGACAGTAGTCATTGACCACAATTCCCCCTCGCTCACCTAACTCAATATTGGCACCTTTAGCTAACTCATCTTGCGGACGAATGCCCGCCGAAAAGACGATCATATCCGTTTCTAAATGGGAGCCATCTGCAAAGTTCATACGGTATCGAGAGTTGCTACCTGCCACAATTTCGCTAGTGGCCTTTTCGGTATGTACATTCACCCCTAAGGATTCAATTTTTCTACGCAGCAGTGCGCCGCCTCCCGTATCAAGTTGCACCGCCATCAGTCGTGGCGCAAACTCAACCACATGGGTTTCTAAACCCAACTCTTTAATAGCGTTGGCCGCTTCTAAACCCAACAACCCTCCCCCAACCACTACGCCGTTTTGACTCAACTTACTGGATTCTTCAATACCATCAAGATCTTCAAGAGTACGATAAACATGGCAATGTTCACCGTCATTACCAGCAATAGGAGGCACGAATGGATAAGAGCCCGTGGCTAATACCAAAGTATCGTAAGACTCAATACGGCCACTTTCTGTGAATACTTGTTTCCCTTGGGTGTCCAAGCGTGCGACCTTATCGCTCACAACAAATTTAACGCCGTTTTCCCTGTAATAGTCCTCATCGGCTAAAGCCAATTGCGATGCACCATTGCCCGTAAAATAGGAAGTTAAATGCACGCGATCGTAAGCAAGTCGAGGCTCTTCTGAAAAAGTAATAATTTCAATATCGGTACGTTTTTCTTGTAATAACGCTTCTATATATTTGTGACCAACCATACCGTTGCCCACGACTATCACTCGATGCTTATCCATAATATTCATTCCTTGAAATTGCTAACTTGGTTCGATTAAGCGGTTAATTGCAATGATTGGGGACATTCTGTTTTGGACAGTTGACGATGAGATAACTGGCTAAGCCAGTCCATTTGCTCAGCAACCGCAACCACTTCTCCCACCACAATCAATGCGGGTGATTGAATTTGGTGGTGCCGTTTTAGCGACGTCAATTGATGCAGTGTTCCCAGAATGATTCGCTGCTTTATCGTGCAGCCATTTTCTATAAAAGCGATTGGCGTATTGGCACATAATCCTCCATCAACCAATTTATCCATCAGCATATCTGTTTTGCTCAGCCCCATATAAAGGACTAATGTTTGCTTTAACTGAGCTAAAGCGGACCAATTAATATCCAACTTTTTATCCGCATGAGCGGTAATAAAAGTACACCCTTGAGCTAACCCGCGATGAGTCAATGGAATGTTTGCATAACTAGTACACCCTGACGCTGCGGTAATACCAGGGATCACATCCACAGCAATGCCGTTTTTGGCCAACATCAACATCTCTTCTGCGCCACGTCCAAACACAAAAGCATCTCCCCCTTTCACGCGACACACATCATTGCCATCCAATGCTGATTGCAACAATATGTCGTTAATCTGTTGTTGTGTCGCGCTATGGGCACCCTTCGCTTTTCCAACGAACACTTTCTTTGCCTGTTGAGGAAAGAGATCTCGTATTTCTTCACTTACCAAGTTGTCATACACAATAAAGGAGGCTTGTTGGATCTTTCGATGGGCCTTTACTGTGAGCAGGTCTGGGTCTCCAGGTCCGGCGCCAACCAGTGTGACGCTTCCAAGGTAATGTCCATGTGCTTGCATTGAATTGCTCCTAGATCTTGTCTTGCCATCCTGCCACTGTTCAAAAGCGAGCATTGATGTGATGACTTCTATACTAAGCCCTGCAATTTCAATACCAATCTTTAAATATTATTTAACAAATTACGTTGAATCCATTTAATTACAAATACTTACCGGGGAAACATTTACGCTATATAGCTAGTTTACTTCACTGGCAACAAGAAAAAATAAGACAAATTGAACCTTTAAGGTGCAATAATACTCAACTTGGTGCACAACCAAGATATCATCACATTATTTAGCACATTAAGCCTACTACTTTGGTAGTAGGCGATAATTTAAATATTTGAATACAAAGGATTTATTTAAGATTTTTGCATTTCCATTAACTTGGTTTGATTTTTGCAAGGTAACTAGCATTAATAGCAAATCAAAGGACTCCTCATGAATCAACAAGAGGAAGGATGGATAAAAACAACCTGTGCTTATTGCGGTGTGGGTTGTGGTGTAGAAGCTAGGCCAAAAGCCTGTGGTGAATTAGAAGTGAGGGGCGATCAAAACCACCCCTCTAATTATGGCAAACTCTGCACAAAGGGCATTGCACTTGGCGATACTGTCGTGCATGAGGGACGTTTACTTTATCCCACATTAAACACCCAGTCAGCCTCGCAAACCTTAGACTGGGATGAAGCCACACAAATGGTCGCCGATCGTTTTAGCCAAACCATAGAGGAGCATGGCAGAGACTCGGTGGCATTTTATGTGTCAGGGCAACTCTTAACCGAAGACTATTATGTGGCCAATAAACTGATTAAAGGGTTTATGGGCAGCGCCAATATCGACAGCAATTCACGTCTGTGTATGGCTTCATCCGTGGTTGGGCATAAACGTGCTTTTGGTAGCGATACAGTGCCGATTTGTTACGAAGACTTAGAACAGGCAGAAATGGTGGTTATCGTCGGCTCTAACCTAGCGTGGTGTCATCCGGTATTATTTCAACGATTGCGCATTGCCAAACAGTCTAACCCTGCATTAAATATTGTGGTCATCGACCCAAGAAGAACAGACACATGCGATCTAGCCGATAGCCACCTAGCGATTGCGTCGGGTTCCGATGTGGCTTTATTTAATGGACTGCTATCGCATTTACAACAGCACGATGCGTTAGATGAACCGTATATCGCCACCCATACCCAAGGCTTTCAACACGCCCTTGAAACCGCAACACGCGATATAGACTTAACTCAAGTCACTCAACTTTCTACGGAGCAGTTACACCAGTTTTATTGCGCTTTTGCCCATACCGAGCGTGTAGTGACCATCTATTCTCAAGGGGTAAATCAATCCAGTCGAGGTTCTGATAAGGTCAACGCGATTTTAAACTGTCATCTCGCTACGGGAAAAATTGGCAAACCAGGTAGTGGGCCCTTTTCCATCACCGGGCAACCTAATGCTATGGGCGGACGAGAAGTGGGGGCGCTAGCAAATACGTTAACTGCGCACATGGAGTTTGAAAACCCACGTCATCAACAGCTTATCCGTGAATTTTGGCAAACAGAACAACTGGCCACGCAACCGGGTCTCAAAGCGATTGATATGTTTGATGCCATTGAGTGTGGCAAAATCAAAGCCATTTGGATCATGGCCACCAACCCTATGGTGAGCCTACCCAATTCAGACAAAATACAGTCCGCTCTAACCAAGTGTCCACTAGTGGTGGTGTCCGATTGTATTGCCGATACTGAAACCACGCGTATGGCTGACATTGTGCTTCCCGCTCAGGGCTGGAGTGAAAAGTCGGGCACAGTCACCAACTCAGAAAGGCGCATATCGCGGCAAAGACGTATTTTACCAAGTCCTGGGCAAGCAAAGCCTGATTGGTGGATCATCTCGCAAGTAGCGCAAAAGATGGGACACACCGATGCCTTCAATTACCAACACGAAGGTGAGGTGTTTAACGAGTATGCTCGCCTCACCACTTTAGATAACCTGCAGAACGAACGAGACTTAAACCTCATAGGTTTAACCTCTTTAGATGCTCAAGGGTATAGCCGTTTAACCCCACAACAATGGCCAGTCACTGAACTACAACAGCAAACGACAAACCAACGCTTATTTAGCGATGGACGCTTTAATACCCCTAATCACCGCGGACGTTTTGTGGCTGTATGCTATCACCCACCCGTTGCCACAATCACCCATGATACCCCTTTGATCCTTAACAGTGGGCGCACTCGAGATCATTGGCACACCATGACCCGTACCGGATTATCAGCGCAACTGGCCAAGCACTGCAGTGAACCTTATGTGCAAATCCACCCTAACACTGCTGCGCAATTTTCCATTACTGACGGGCATTTAGCTTGGGTATCTAACGCACAAGGAACCGCTTTAGTACGTGCAAATGTCACCTGCGATGTATCGCCACAGCAACTCTTTATGCCGATACATTGGAACGACACCACAGCCAACCACAGTAAGCCTTGTGCTCTGATCGCCAATACCACAGATAAAGCGTCAGGCCAGCCTGAATTTAAACACTCCGCTGTCGCAATTTCTCCCTATCAGCGCAATAGTTGTGCCCTTTTCATATCCAAAAAGATCATTCATTTAAAGGGCATTGATTATTGGGCTAGACAGAAAATACAAGGCGGATATGTGTATCGCATTGAATCCACTCTTCCCATAAATGAGCTAGCAAAAGCGTTAGCACTCTATTTAGACAGGGATGAGCGATGTCAAATAAGAAATGAATCTGCTCAGGGAAAAGCCCGCTGGATCACCTTAGATGCTCACGCACGCCCAGTTCAGTTTGTGTCACTTCAAGATCATTTCACAAAACAGCAAGTGAGCGAACTCATCGAGGCATTCAACCAGCCATCCGAGTTGTTTAAAGCGGATGAAATGATTGAAATTGCACTTTAAAACAAATGGTTAACCTATTTTCCAAGCCCTATTTCACCGCAAAGATAAGCCTATTGAGTTAAAGGCTTATCTTTGCCAATACGTCTCTTGAACACAACTCGCCACAAAATTCGCCACAAGTTGAATTAATGCAATGCCTTATCCAAATGCTTAACTATACTTTTTTCTACACCTATATCCCTCCAACGGCCAACACTGGAGGCTCGGACAAGGACTGGCGCCGATGAAAATGCATTTAATCACTCTACTTGGATTTAGCTGCATTGCTTTAACAGGAAATGCTTTAGCAGAAGAAGACGCTCAATTTGCAGTGGGTCAAGCAAAAGCCAAAGTGTGTATGACCTGCCATGGTGAAGATGGCATTTCAACATTAGATCCCTACCCCAACCTGCGCGGTCAGAAAATGGGGTATCTCATTTCATCCCTAAAAGATTACAAAGCTCGCGAACGCAGTAGTGGCCTCGCAATACTCATGCAGCAACAAGCTGACGCTCTGTCCGATCAAGATATTGAAGATGTCTCGTACTTCTTCTCCAAGCTTGGTCAAAAACCTCAGCAGTAAAGGATGACGTGATGGAAAACACAATCCCACAGTACGACACTAAGGTGGTCAAATACTTCGTTATGGCGTCCGTTGTATGGGCCGTGATCGGTATGTTCATTGGCGTGGTATTAGCTGCCCAACTGTACTGGCCTAGTTTAAATTTTGACTCTGAATACATTCAATTTGGCCGCTTGCGCCCCTTGCACACCTCAGGGGTAATATATGGGTTTGTGGTCAACATGCTAATGGGTGCCTCTCTTTATATTGCTCAACGCACAGGTCAATGCCAGTTATTTAATAAAAGTTTAGCTTGGATGGTCTTTTGGGGCTGGCAACTGGTCTTGCTATTAGCCGTGCTCTCCTTACCTTTGGGATACACCACGTCAAAAGAGTATGCCGAACTGGAATGGCCTATCGATCTTCTTATTGTTTTAGTGTGGGTGCTGTATGCCATTTTGTTTTTTGGCACCATTGCCAAGCGAAAGGTCCATCACATCTTTGTCGCTAACTGGTTCTTTGCTGCCTTTATTATTGTTATCGCATTAATTTTTGTGGTGAATAATCTGGCGCTTCCCGCCTCTTTAACAAAATCGTATTCGGTGTTTGCCGGCGCTCAAGATGCCATTGTTCAATGGTGGTGGGGGCACAATGCCGTAGGCTTTCTTCTCACCGCAGGCGTTATCGGGATGAACTATTATTTCATCCCTAAAGTGTCAGAACGTCCTATCTATTCCTATCGCCTTTCTGTGATTCACTTTTGGGGATTAGTCGGCTTTTATACATGGGCAGGAACCCATCATCTTATTTACTCTTCCGTGCCTATTTGGGTACAAAATATCGGGATTGTGATGTCACTTATCTTGTGGTTACCGTCATGGGGGGGCGCATTTAACAGCGCTATGACGTTACTGCAAAACAAGCAAAAGCTGAAAAATGACTACATTATGTTGTTCTTCTTCTCCGCCATTATGTATTACTGCTTGGCCACCTTTGAAGGGCCGCTATTGGCCATACGTTGGTTCAATATGTTAGCGCACAACACCGAGTGGATTATTGGTCATGTACATTCTGCGGCTTTAGGTTGGGTAGGCATGTCTGGCATTGCCGTATTTTACTATTTTATCCCAAAATTGTGGGACAAAGACAAACTGTGGTCCGCGCGCTTAATCAAATGGCACTTCTGGCTTGCTCATGCCGGAGTGGCTATTTATGCCATTGCTTTATGGGTTGCAGGCATTGGTGAGGGCTATATGTGGCTGGCACAAAATGACAACGGTGAACTTATGTATAGCTTTGTCGAAGCTATGGACTTTAAAGCCCCATGGTTATTGTTACGTTTCTTAGGTGGGGCCTTATTCGTACTCGGCTTATTGCTCATGGTATACAACCTCTATAAAACGGTAAAAATGCCTAAGCTAGTGCTTAAAAGGGAGACTTTATAATGAGTAAAGACTTCACTCAATCGGTGCTGATTCTCATCATCGCCACCCTCATTGTTGCCTCTTTTTCAATCTTGGTATTGATTGTCCCCAATATTGTAAGAGGACCGGAACTGGCATTAAATAGCTCGGCTAAACCCCTCACCGCCATCCAAATCGCTGGACGCGATATTTATATCAGTGAAGGGTGTCATGTTTGTCATACGCAAATGGTGCGCCCACTAGAGCCGGAAACAAAACGCAATGGTAGAGCCAACCAAGAACCGGATGATATTTATGAATTCCCTAACCTTTGGGGCTCTAAACGCACAGGGCCTGACTTAACCAACCTTGGCAGAAAGTACTCCGATCAATGGCATGTACTGCACTTAGTCAACCCTAGAGATGTCATTCCAACGTCCATCATGCCCGCTTATCCATGGCTTTTTGAACATAAACTTTCTGGTGATGACATCACAGATAAAATGCGAGCGTTACAAACCTTAGGTGTACCTTACTCAGAGAATGAAATCGCAGATGCCCGATTACAAGTACGCGGGAAAACAAAAGGGGAGGCATTAATTCGTTACTTACAAAGTTTAGGAGTTGATACTGCAGAGGAGGTTCTGCAATGAGTCATTTCTGGAATTTATGGGCTGTAACCTGCATTGTTATTTTTTTGCTATTAATGGTTAGCATTATCATCAAATACTGGCGAAAAAATCATGAGGCGAACGCCAGCAAGTCGTTGGCAACATTTGATGGTATTGACGAAAACGATGCACCTCCACCCAAGATCTTATTTGTAGGTTACTTCATTGCATTTTGTCTTGCGGTCGGTTTTCTCGTGCTCTATCCAGGGCTAGGCAACTGGCAAGGCTTAGTTGATTGGCAGCAAAGCGATGACAAATTAAGTTCGCCCGTGACCTCTTTAGATGAGCAGTTTGCCAAGGTCACCGATACTTCATTAACACACCTTGCCGATAACAAAGCCATCACGGACTCTGGACGAATATTATTTCAAACCCATTGCGCAGCCTGTCATAGAGACAATGCTCAAGGTCAAAAGCACTTCCCTAACCTAATCGATAATGACTGGCTGTATGGTGGCACGGATGAAGCGATCCTTCACTCTATAGAAAAAGGGCGCAACGGCGCTATGGCTGGCTATAACGAAATTCTTAACGATGATGAAATAGCTAAACTGTCATACTTTTTAGCCTCATTAAATCAACGTCATACGGATGTTCCCCCCGTAAAAGTGGAACTTGGGAAACACTTGTTCACTCAATACTGTTCCGCCTGTCACGGTGATGGCTCCGTTGCCAATCCGGAAATTGGCGTGCCTATTTTATCGGATGATATTTGGCTACACGGTGGCAGTATTGAAGAGATCCAGCACAGCATACGTTTTGGTCTAAATAACGTCATGCCCGCTTTTGCCAGTCAGTTAACGCACAACGAAATTTTAGCCATTGGTGCTATGCTCACCCGTGATCGTCTAGACCAAGATATCAAACTGGCCGGTCTTGATAGTGATGCCATCCAACGAGGAGAGTATTTAGCTCATGCTGGAGATTGCGTGGCATGTCATAGCGCAGAAGGTGGTGAACCTTTTGCCGGTGGACTGCCTTTTGTGACGCCATTTGGTACTGTCTACTCCACCAATATTACCCCTCATGCCAGTGAAGGCATTGGCCAATATAATTATCAGGACTTTAAAGCCGCACTGGTGGATGGCAAAGGACGCCATGGTTATTTATATCCAGCAATGCCCTACACCTCTTATCAGTATGTCAAAGAACAAGATATGCAGGATATGTGGCAATATTTACAATCCATCACCGCTGTCGCAAGGCGTAATAATGACAACAGTATGCTATTTCCTTCCAATATTCGTTTAGGTTTATTTGGCTGGAATGTGGTGTTTATGGACACTAGCCCACTATCTTATGACGTGCCCGCACAGATAAAAGAGAGCGTGCAAGAGGTTGAAAAATGGCAACAAGGTAAGTATTTGGTTGCAGGATTAGGCCATTGCTCTGAATGTCACTCACCACGTAACCTCGCCCAAGCCATCATCAGTGATCGCATATTCCAAGGTAACATCATTGATGGATGGAATGCGCCAGATATTACTGCCAATGAGCTGTATATCGATGGTTGGGACACTGACGTTTTAAGCGACTTTTTACATACCGGACACTCAGATAAGGGCACCGCCTTTGCTGGCATGGCCGATGTGGTTAAAAATAGTCTCAGCTTGATGTCTCGTGATGATGTAGAAGCCATGGCCTACTACCTCATTCAAGGGGACAACAATAATTTCATTGACCCAGAGGCTAAAGTACTCAAGGCCAAAGGCTTTGATGAAAGCGCCTATAATACCGACATTTATTCCGTCTACCAACAAACCTGTGGCGCATGCCATGGGGAAGATGGTAAAGGGCGTGATCCCATTGCTCCTGCGTTATTGAATAACGGTATCATTATGCATCGTGACCCTTTCAATACCATTGCGGTTGCTGTGCGCGGCTTAGCTCCTACCTATTTGGTTGAAGATAAAAACTTTATGCCGATGGCAAGTTTTGAAGACGTGTTATCGGATCAGAAACTCGCCGAGCTGATCACCTTTGTTCGCTACCATTTAGGGGCAAGAGACATTGTGGTCTCTGCAGAAGATGTAAAACAAGTTCGAGAAACATTAGAAAAAGCAGGCTTTGCCGGTGGGGTGCATACCACACCCGATATGTACGATCTGCGAGATAGAAACATCAACATTAAATAAAAAAAAGCCCTGATTTACTTTTAACTAAACCAGTAAATATCAGGGCTTTTTTGTTTCCATGGTTAGCGATAACACTAGGAAAAATGTATGGGGGGTTATTAGTTTTTCACCCGTTGCAATACTGACGCATCTGTGTGAGCAAACGCTTTATTATAAATTTGCAGCGCGGTGGTTTGTGAATAGGTTAACGTATCTCCCTCAACTTTAATGTTCATAGAGAAATCCGTTGTGGAGGCGTTCGCTAGCATATAATTCGACTCGGCAATACCACGCTCGGAAACTTTCAAGCTCATGTCACTACCTGCGGTACCTTCTGCTGTGACACACGTTGTTCTTGGCACACAGAAAGAGTTATATACAATTTGATTATCTTTATCGTAGATTAAGTACCCACGCTGGTCGTGAAACTTAGTATCGTCCAATTTACGGAAGACTTCTTGTTTGTAGTAAAGCGCAACCAATGTTTGTTCGCTCGCATTCACCGCATCTGCAGCGACTTCAAACGTCATCACTTCGTAAAAAGGAGTAACGGCTGGAGCGCCTTCACCTTGAGGGGTTCCAGTTTGTGCAGGAGAGATATCCACACCACCACTTTCAACAGACTTCCAAGTACCTACAAATTGCGCCAATGGTCCGTAATCGAAGCCATTGATTACGGTGTTGTCATGGTCAGCCATTGCGCCAAAAGGGATCAACAGAGAGAGTGCGATTACCGACTTTAATTTCATTATTATTTTACTCCTAGTTTGGTTAACAACCTCACTAGAATAATGAAATACTAATATACATAAAGTTACTTAAATCAAACATTTACATGCTAATTATTATCATTTGCAACAGAATGTAACAATCAATACTTGCCAGTTAAGACCGACAATCCTTGTTTCGCATATGAAACCATAAAAAATGAGAACATGGTTTACACATGGCTAAAAAGCAAACAACTTAGCTAAACTCCCGCTCCATTTTAAATCTATTGCACACTATTATGAAATTATATACAGCGATGTTTTTGTCAGGAGCTTTCCTTGTATCAGGCACAGCCATTGCCAATGACAGCAGTGGTTTATACCTTGGTGCTGGGGCAGGTAAAACCTCATTTGACGATGATGGGTTTGCTAGCAAATACGATGATGGTTTCTACAAATCGGATAAACCCCATTACACAGGACAAAACACAGCCTACATCCTATACGCTGGGTACTTCTTTAACAGAATTATTGGCTTAGAAGCATCGTATGCCGATTATGGCAATGTTAATTTTCAGGCAGACGCCACCACAATGAAGGCCTTATCACCCACTTCGTTTTCGTTTTCAGCCAACCTTGGTTATACATTCGACTGTGGACTGCGCCCTTTTGTGAAATTCGGTTTAGCTGACCTTGATTTAAAACAAAGTCGTGATTTTACCCTTCTTAATAAAGATTCTGGCGCAGCGATTCACTATGGCCTTGGCCTTGACTATGCCCCCCTCAACATCTTACCAGGACTCTCATTTAGAGTTGCCTATGAAGGTGACAGTGCCGATATTGAAAGAAGTTATGTGAGCAGTTCAAATACCACTTGGAATGTCAGTATGCTTTATGGTGGCATCAGCTATAAGTTTTAATACTCTTAAAGGGCAACGAGCTTAAACAAGGTTTTGACGATTATTCAGTCCAGCTCCGTTGCCACTTTAATACCATATATGGTATTAATTGCTTACAAGGTATTAATTGCATAAATTTCCACACTAAGCACTTACAGCATTGTGTCAACACTCACTCATTACGCTGATCTCATACTGCTTTTCTCTGTCCCTGTTATTGTCAGTGTAACAGGGGCTGCCTTTTACGTTGATCGCTATACGACACTCACTTAATGTTAACCTCGTCACATTCTTTGTTCTGCAATGAATAAAAAACCATAATTAACGCACAAAATTACATTCGCACACATTGAGATAACAAAGCTGTCATCCATGTTATCTATTATGCTCAGCGCCAAGCCGAACAACGGCAAATTAATTGATATAGAACCAAGCGTACTAAATAACTGGTCATTCTAGCTTGTTAACATACTCGATAACTGCGTTAGAATTTTTGATTGTAGAATAACTACTTATCGAAAAATTCCCCCTTGTTTTCGAGCATTTTTCCTGCGCTATGTCTGATCACTTATTAAGTGTGGTTGGTATAACAAGCTGAGCTAGCCAATAATGACCAAAACACCTCACCCTTTAGATAGTGAAATTATTCGAGTACTGCAACAGCAGGGCCTGATAAAAAGCGAAGCTAAAGCTCTGATAAAGAAAAAAGTCTATAAACTGCATAAAGACGAAGTGCATAAAATTCAAAACTACGTGCATCATTTTGGCATTGCCGCCAAAAATACCATTATTGATGAGATTTTAGACGTTCGTCGTGAAACCATGTTATCAACGATTTTACAGTCTCAGAGCACATCTTCTCATGCAATCTAGTCTTCATCGTGTCATCGAAAGAGGAGGTTATGGCGCATGGTAACCTATCCGATCTATACACTGCATATAATACTGTTTCGTATGGCAATGCTTACAACATTGAAATAATAGCTTGCAAAACTGCTTTTTGAATCAGATAAGGTATTCGCTGTATTGTAATCAGCAGATATTCAACCTAGTTTTCGGCTTAGTCAGAATATACATCGGTATGCTCTTGAACTTTTAATAATAGGCCCAACTTAACAGTATGTTAATCACTGCTAATTTTTATACCGATAAAACAAAGACATAAAGAAGGGAACTTTTTCTTTATTCTTCCCTCTATTTATTATCGCTTAGAACGCAACAAGGAACACTCACATGCCTGCGCACGCTTTCCAGCAGCTACAACATTATTTAAACAGCCAAGTTATTGGTCAGGATAATTTAGTTAAACAACTTCTTATCGCGCTATTAGCTGATGGGCATATTTTAGTTGAAGGCGCCCCTGGTGTGGCTAAAACCCGTGCCATCAAATCTTTAGCTGAATGCATTGAAGGTAGCTTTCACCGTATCCAATTCACCCCTGACTTACTGCCTTCAGATTTAACGGGTACCGATATTTACCGTCCAGAAACCGGCGAGTTTCAATTCAAATCAGGCCCTATATTTCATTCGTTAGTTCTAGCGGATGAAGTCAACCGCGCCCCTGCAAAAGTACAAGCGGCAATGTTGGAGGCCATGGCCGAGAAACAAATCAGTGTCGGCCAAACAACGTATCCGTTACCAGAGTTATTTTTGGTTATGGCCACACAAAACCCTATCGAGCAGGAAGGCACCTACCCATTGCCTGAGGCGCAATTAGACCGCTTTTTATTGCATATTGAAGTTAACTACCCTGATGCAGAAAGTGAGTTAAATATACTAAGACTCAATCGAGGGGAAGCCCTTGGTGAAGTTCATTCATTTACTCAGCAACTTTCCCAGCAAGATATTTTTGCAGCGCGCCGTCAAGTGCTCTCTATACATATGTCTGAAACCATTGAGAAATATATTATTCGCCTAATTATGGCCACCAGACAGCCCAGTGCTTACAGCGAGCAATTAAGCCAGTGGATAGAAATGGGTGTTAGCCCACGCGCCTCCATTGCACTCGATAGAGCAGCCAGAGCCAGCGCTTGGCTTGCCGGGCGTGACTTTGTTAGCCCTGAAGATGTCAGCGCTGTGATATTCCCTGTACTCCGTCATCGATTGTTACTTAGCTACCAAGCGCAAGCAGAAGGTATCGATGCTAACAAAGTCATCGAAGAACTGCTGCATACTGTTGCCTCAGCATAAGGCACCACTTATGTTTGAACGCAGTAAAAAGACCTCTTGGTTTGGTCGTAAACCCAGTGCCCCCAATAAATTTGAACACGCTATTGCGTCTGCCCAGTTACCTCATGCCTGTAATGGGGTAACCGTCAGCGTCAATGAACTGAGCTTTTATCAATTACATGCTAAACGCTGGCAACCACCTGCTAAAAGTTTGTGGTCGCAACTCAATGGTCAACATACCAGCGCACACAAAGGCCAAGGTATGACGTTTTCTGAAGTGCGCCAATATCAAGCAGGCGATGATGTGCGTCAAATTGATTGGCGTGTCACCGCACGCACAGGAAAAGTGCACACCAAGCTATTTACAGAAGAGCGCGAAAGACCCGTCATCCTGTTCATCGACCTAACCCCAAGCATGTTTAGCGGCACACAGTTACTACTAAAATCCGTACAAATGTGCCACTTAGCCAGCCTACTATCCTGGACATCCATCATTAATAAAGATCGAGTAGGAGCAATTATTCGTAGTGGAGAGACGCTAACTGAAATACGTCCATCCAGCTCAAAAGTAGCGCTTTTGCAATTGCTCCACCGACTAAGTCACATACATAACAATGGCTTAACTTATAACACCAACAAACAAGCCCCAAACAAGCCAACGACTTTGCACAGTACAATAAGCCAAAACCCTCTATCAATTAATCTGGACACCCATAATAGTGAGCGACAACAAGCGTTAAAAAAAGCAGCACAGTTATGCCGAAAAGGAAGTGAGCTCATTATCCTTAGTGATTTCTCCGATTTCTCACAGCACGACATGACTTCTATTGCACAGATCTCAACACATAATAAAGTGCGAGCAATGCAAATTTATGACCCTATAGAGCTAGGTGAGACCCAAGCTAAAGGCAATCAAACATTGTGTGGCAAAGAACATGTCATGTTGGTTAATTTATCCAACACTAAGGTGAAACAGTCCATTAATGAGGCGTTTTCCCAACAACAGCAGCAATTAGCAGAGCAGTTTGGCCAATACAATATCGCCCTTTCTCTCATCTCAAGCGGTACGCCTATACTGCAACAACTACGGCCACATACAGTAAAATAAATCATTATGAGTCAAATACAGCAACACGCTCACACATTGCCTTTAAAGCCGCTCCATCTCCCTTCCGATCCTAGTGCTTGGCCACTCGCTTGGGGGTATTGGGGAATATTAATCCTCGCCTGCTTGGTGATCCTATGCCTCGTTATTGTGCTTTTACAAAGACGAACGAAGCACAAAGCAAAGAAAGCAGCTCTGTGCATACTCAAGCAGAACGCCAACCGTTTTACGGTGCCAGAAACCCAAGAGTTATTACGTCAAGCCGCATTGAGTTATTTCCCTCGCCAAGATATTGCAAAACTGACTGGGAAGCAGTGGTTGGCTTTTCTCGACTCTCAATTAACCGAACCTAGATTTTCACCTAAAGGCAAACAGTGGCAAACGGCCTTATACGCTGAACAAGGCAATACAGATGAGGTCAACTCCGAGCTCATCAAAGACTGTGAGCACTGGCTGTGCCACGCTCTGCCACCAAAAAGAAAATTTCGAAACTGGAACGAATCATGAGTGATTTTACCTTTGAATGGTGGTGGATGCTGTTCGCTCTCCCCATTCCATATCTAACATATCGTTTTTTGCGTGAGCGAAAAGCAACGTCAATGGTGATTTTGCCTCACCTTTCACAAAAGGTTGTTGAACAAGATAAAAGCACCACTATTGCTAAGGCTCTCACCATCTTAGCGTGGGTATTATTAGTACTAGCAAGTGCAAGACCTGTTTGGTACGGCGACCCTGTTGCTATCCATCCGAAACATAGAGACATGATGTTGGTTATTGATCTCTCTTACTCCATGAGCCAAGAAGATATGCAACAAGGGAGTGACTATATCGATAGGCTTAGCGCTGTGAAAAATGTCGTTTCTGATTTCATTGATCAGCGCACTGGTGACCGATTAGGCCTCGTCTATTTTGCCGATCACGCCTACTTACAAACCCCTTTAACCTTTGATAGAGAAACGGTTAAAGCACAGCTCAATCAAACGGTTTTAAAGCTAATTGGCACACAAACCGCTATTGGGGACGGCATTGGCTTGGCCACAAAAACCTTTGTTGACAGCGACGCACCACAAAGGGTCATGATTTTACTCAGCGACGGCAGTAACAATGCAGGTGTCATGGACCCAATTCAAGCTGCGCAAATTGCCAAAAAATTCCATACCACTATCTATACCATTGGGGTGGGAGCAGGAAAGATGCAAGTGAACGATTTCTTTATGACACGAACCGTCAATACAGCGCAGGATCTTGATGAGCAAACCCTAACTAAAGTGGCCACCTTAACTGGAGGGCAATACTTTAGGGCTCGCAACGCTAAGGATTTAGAGAATATTTACAGCAAGATCAACGAATTACAACCTGTTCAAAATGCTACCCAATCTTGGAGGCCAAGAACCGAATGCTTTGTTTGGCCGACACTAATTGGCCTACTGTTAATTTTCGTTGTCGTTGTTTTAAGGAGAAATAATGTCTAATTTTGAGTTTCTCTGCCCTCAAGCCTTCCTATTATTGATACCTATGCTGATTATAATGGCTTGGTTAAGTCGAACGGCGACAGGGGCACGTATCATTGCGCCTCACCTAGCTCAAGCTATGTCTAGGGGAGCGCAAAAGAAATCAACTGCGCCAGTATGGTTTTGCTCGCTGTGTGTAGTGGCTATTTTTGCTCTGTCTGGCCCGAGTTTTGAGAAGCAAACGATCCCTGCGTCTCAATCCTCTCATGCTCGAGTATTGGTATTAGATATGTCACGCTCTGTCTATGCCAAGGATATTAAGCCCAGCCGCCTTGACCAAATAAAATACAAAGCGCAGGACATTCTACCACTGTTTACTCAAGGACAAACCGGGCTTGTTGCTTATGCAGGAGATGCTTATACCCTAAGCCCTCTCACCACCGATGCAGCAACGTTATCTAATTTAGTGCATAATCTCTCCCCGGACATTATGCCAATTCAAGGGGCCCAAGCGGATCTTGGAGTACAGCAAGCCATCACCATTATGAAACAGGCTGGCCTCAATAAAGGTGAAATATTACTCTTTGCTGACGATTTAGATAAACAAGAACTTAGCAAAATTCAAACGCTATTAGATGGCGGACAATGGACACTATCTGTATTGGCTTTTGGCACATCGGAAGGGGCGCCTATCCCATTATCTGATGGCTCTTTACTAACCACAGTCAATGGCAACACTGTCATCGCTAAGACGCAGTTTAATCATCTCCGTCAAGCGGCAAATGCAGGACAAGGGGAGTTCGTGAAATATAGACACGACAACCAAGATATTACAGCCCTTGTATCTAACTCCACCTTCGATGCGGTGACACATGATGATAAAAAGCAAAAGATAGAACAGCAGATTAACAATGGATTCTGGTTATTACCCTTGGTGCTACTATTCGCTTTACCTTTATTTCGTAAAGGCGTGGTGTTCTCGGTAGTGATAATCGGTAGCAGTTTGCTCTTGCCTGCCCATCGCGCACAAGCTTCTGTTATTGAGCATGCGTTTGATAATGCTAACCAACGTGCTTTTCAAGCATTTCAAGCCAAAGATTATGCTCATGCGGCGCGCACCTTCGACGATGCAAAGTGGCGTGCTGCAGCACAATACAAAAGTGGCGACTACACAGGAGCTATTGCTTCCTTAAAAGACCATCAAGATATTGATTCTTTATATAATAAAGGCAATGCCTATGCACAAAATGGAGACTTGCAACACGCGATTGATAGCTACCAAAAGGTACTTAAGTTAGATCCTAATAATGACGATGCGAAGTACAATCTCAACGTTGTCCAGCAACAGCAACAACAACAACAACAACAACAACAACAACAACAACAACAACAACAACAACAACAACAACAGCAAGATGGTGCAAATCACTCACAACAAGATCAACAGAAATCGAATAAAAAATCGCAAGAAAATCAAAAATCTAAAGCACAAAATAGCGATTCAAAATCATCCAAACCACAATCGACGCAACAAAATAAGCAGTCTCAGCAGTCTCAGCAGTCTCAGCAGTCTCAGCAGTCTCAGCAGTCTCAGCAGTCTCAGCAGTCTCAGCAGTCTCAGCAGTCTCAGCAGTCTCAGCAGTCTCAGCAGTCTCAGCAGTCTCAGCAGTCTCAGCAGTCTCAGCAGTCTCAGCAGTCTCAGCAGTCTCAGCAGTCTCAGCAGTCTCAGCAGTCTCAGCAGTCTCAGCAGTCTCAGCAGTCTCAGCAGTCTCAGCAGTCTCAGCAGTCTCAGCAGTCTCAGGCTAAAGAGAATAAAGCATCAGCGCAAGCAACTTCTAAGCCGAAAGATGCTCAACAAAAAGCTCAGGCACAACAAGAGAAAGTGAAACCAGCAGCTCAGGATAATGCGTCCCCTCAGAGCAATAATGGTGCCAAAAAAACAGCCCCATCAAACACAACGACTTCCCAACAACAAAATATCGATCCTGATATTAGAAAGTTACAACAAGTGGAAAGTGTAAGAGACCCTAGTTACTTGCTCAAAGCACAGATGTTGCTTCAAGCAAACAGTAAAAACACACCCGTATCAACAGGGAAAGAATGGTAACAGCAATGAATAAATTTAAGCCCGTTATTACCACATTTGCATTAGCTACAACGCTATTGTGTAGTTTCTCAACGTGGGCACTCAATCTACGTGCCAGTGTCACTAAAACAACAGTAAGCAAAGATGAAGTTATTCAACTCAAAATTACCGCAGATGAAAAACTTGACAGTGATAGCATCAACTTAGATGTTTTATCAGACGACTTTTATGTGAGTCGTCCAAGCTTCGGGTCATCGGTCAATATCATTAATGGTAAACGCAGTGATAGTAGCATTTGGACCGTGGCTATAGCGCCACAAAAAATAGGCACATTGACGATTCCTAGCTTTAAGGTCAACAACGCTGCCACTGCACCTATTACTCTGAATGTATCCATGAATGCCCAAGCGCCAAGCAGCGACGACATTCTAGAGGTACGAACTAAGCTCGATAAAAAAGAACTGTATCCAAACGAAAGTACCGTATTCAATGCACGAATTATAGTAAAAGTGGATCCTCGTCGTTTACAAAATGTCAATTTGACCAAGCCAAGCGCACCGGGAATGCAACTGCAACCTTTAGCCGATCCTAAACAGTCTCAAGCAGTACTTAATGGTGTGGAAGTTCTTGTTATCGACCAATCATTTAGAGTAACAGCAAATAATAGTGGTGATTTCACTATTCAAGCTCCCACTCTTACAGGCCTCGTCAACTATGGTAATGGACGTGGCAACTCTCACATTGTGACGTTGTCTGGTCAATCAAAACAAGTACCAATAAAAGTTCTACCCATACCAGAGGACTATCATGGCCCATGGTTACCCACATCAAACTTACAGCTATCCCAACATTGGCAGTTGGATAACCAACAAAGTGTAACTAATCAATCGGTAACCATAGATGCCGGTGACTCTATTACCCGAACCATCACCTTGACGGCAGCAGATTTAACCTCTGAACAATTACCCAATCTCAGCATAAGTAGCCCCAATGCATTTCGAGTTTATAGCGATAAGCCAAGTTTTACCCCTAATGATGATGGCTCTGTAACAATGACCACAAAGCAAGTATTGATTGCCAAGAAAAGTGGCGAATATGCTTTACCCAGTGTCAAAGTTCAATGGTGGAACTCACAAACCAAGCAACCGAAAATCAGCGAAGTAAGTGGCTTAAACGTAACAGTAAATCCAGGCGATACTACGGAAAAAGCGCAGTTACCTCAGCCCCCAATAACAGAAACCAAAGATCCACTGCCCCCACAACATAAAGACAACGGTTATTGGCCCATTCTCACCGCCGTATTCGCCATCTTATGGATCATATCCACTATCCTCTGGATTCGGGCCACCCAACGTAATGCAACACAAAACACACAAACCAAGCCACCCAAAAATAAGGCAGCAACAACAAACCTTAAAGAGCAATTAATCTGTGCAATCAAAAATAGAGATGTAATTAAAGCGCAAACGATTTTTGATGCTTGGATTAAAAATGCCGCTATATCTGATGTAGACTCCAATAAAATTCGTAAACAAATCAAAGATATGAGCCAAGCATTAGTAGGCAAAAGCTCAACTCCTTGGGAGCATACCGAGTTAATCAGCAGCATAAAAAACGTAAAAAATCAAAACCACAAACAACATGACGACTTAGCTCGCCTATAACAAACCCACACAAGCACCTGCACAACTGCACGGTGCTTGTTTCCTTTCACTTAAATTTATTAAAATCAGCCACCCATAATAAAACAAGCAGTTATCCATCTATATCCACTATCTAAAACCCGTTAACTAGTGTTTACCCTCTAAAGGAGGGCTTTCTCACAATTTCCGGCATTTTCTTGCCAAAATTAAACCCTTTTCATGCCAAAAGCCCGTTTAACAAACAGCAGAAATCCCCATAGCGAGACTACGGAGTATTAAATGAAGGTAAAGGGAATTAAATTAAAAAAATCTGCTCTAACTTACTTGCAAGTGCCGACAACATTTAGAAAAATGCCGTCGCCGTTTTTGTAAGTGCTCACAGTAACAGGTTAACTCTGCAAGGCTTCCCACAGGGCCGTGGAATAAATGGCCAAACTCAGTAATCAGCCTCAGCCAATTCTCATGGTCAATATTTAGCTTCGTCAGCAGTTGCTCGCTGTGCTCACTGATAGCGCCTCGTTTGTCACGACGAATAATCCGCCCTGTTTCATCCACTAATGCTAAATAGTCACTTAGCGAAAACGCTATGCCTTTGGGCTGATTTTCACGCTCATGTCCTATTAAAGGTAACAAAGATGCCGGTTGCTCTCTCTTTAAGGCTGACTGAATACGTTGCTGAATACTTGTGTGATTGGACTGCTCTAAAGATGTGGCGACCTTTGCTCGAATAGGGTTTAAGTCCACATACGCCATACACGTAATAAGTGCCGCATCATCCAGCAATGCTTGAGATTTGAACCGTCCTTCCCAAAACCGACCTGTGCAGTTATCTTCTTGATTTGCTTGACGTGCAATAGGCTCATTAAGACAACGCATAAACCAACTGATGTCGCATAAGCGACTGCGATAAATCGCAATGGTATGCTTTAGAGATGCGACTTCATTGGCATCAATGACGTCACCACGTACAAATTTTCGCGTCAATTCATCCCCTTTGAACAGTTGATGCCACTGCTCAATAACCTCTCTATCACTCCAATTATTGGCCGTATCGATATCAATGCGTAAGACAACATGCAAGTGATTGGACATAACAGCAAATGCTGCGACATCAATAGCAAATACGGAGTTGAGCTTCACAAGAAGAGAGGCAACCCAATCGCGCCTATGGTCATAACTTTTGCCTGAATAGGGGTCATCACCACAAAGAAAAGCGCGCCTTACCACGCGACTACAACAATGGTAGTAAGGCGTATCTTCAACACTAATTTGAGCTCTGCGAGGTGTGGCCATAGTGGGGCTCCTGCATTTATCACTGCTAATAGTTTAGTTGATGAGACAGAATCGTGCTATTTAGTATGGGTGGCTGGATTAAAAGTGATTAAAAGTTAAAAACAGAATTCGGACAAGTTATTTTGGTGGTAACAACCACGGTAAAAAGTCATCTATTACCGTACTTTGTGCATTTATAGGTCGTAGTAAGTAATAACTCTGGCCTGAAATAATGTAATCAGGATAAGGCTGCATTAAACGATTTAGTTTTAAGTCTTCGGCCGCAAGCGTAATATCTCCAACAGCGATACCAAAACCATGCAGAGCTGCATTCATTGTTTGATCAAGGGTCGCAAAGGTTTGATTTCGTTTCCCTTTTTGTGCCACTTTGCCATTTTTCTCTAGCCATAAAGCCCAGTCGCTATGTGCTGTATTAGCGTGTAACCAAGTAAATTCGCCCAAATCCTCATCACGCCACTGCGGTTTATCACCTATTACTTGCTTCCAAAGTTGCGGAGTACAGATGGGTGTCAATTTTTCATCAAACAGTACATATTCTTTCACAGAGTGCGAGCGAGGTGGGTGGCCATAGACAATCACCAAGTCAAAGGATTCAAAATTAGGCTGGGATTGATGCTTAATACTCGATGTGAGTTCAACCTCTACTTCTGGGTGTCTATGTTGGAATGACATTAGGCGTGGTAATAGCCATGAGGTTACACAGCTGGGTGCGTTTAATTTTATGCGGTTCGAACGCTCAACAACGTCGACCACAACCTGCTTTAAGCGATTTAAAATATCTTCAGCTAAAGGCACCAGTTTGATGCCCTCTTTAGTGAGTGAAAGTCCTCGGGCTTGACGATAAAACAACTGCACACCCAAAAGCTCTTCTAGAGATTGAATCTGACGGCTTATCGCACCCTGAGTCATATTCATTGCTTGAGCGGCATGAGTAAAATTTAAATGCTCAGCGGTGGCTAAAAAGGTTTGTAGATTTTTTGTTGAAGGGACTCTAGAGTTCATAAATAGTCAAAGCCATGAATTAAATGCATGGCTAGTATGTATTTAATTCGTTTCTTACTCAAACGGTTTTTGATTAAATTAGACAAATAAACCGCCTAAAGTGCATTGTTAAACACTTTAAGTGACTCAGCATTCACCAAGAGACCTATTCAATGACGTCGCTAGCTTCAAAATTGGCTCCTGAAAGCATAAAAAAATTAATACCCTATCAATCGGCACGCCGCATCGGTGGTTCAGGCCGATTATGGCTTAATGCCAACGAATTGGAGCACGGGGTTCACTACAGTGATCACGCGGTAGATTACAACCGCTACCCAGATTTTCTTCCACATGATATCGCAGCGGCTTATCAACAATATTGCCAAACCGACAACCCTACTGTGGCTGTTCGCGGTGCAGATGAAGCGATCGATCTATTAATTAGAACATTTTGTCAGCCAGGTACAGATAAAATCATTATCAGTTCCCCTACATACGCTATGTATGAATTTTGTGCTGATGCATTTGCTGTGGAAACCATTGATGTACCATTAATTGGCGCAAACTTTTCTCTCAATAGCGAGCAAATCATCGCTCGAGCCCCAGAAGCTAAAATTATTTTCTTATGCAGCCCCAATAACCCTACCGGTAACCTCCTGTCCCGTACAGATATCGTGGCGATATTAGAAGGTACACAGCAGGATGCGCTCGTCGTTGTAGACGAAGCCTATATTGAGTTTGAATTGGCAGAAACCGTTGTCGGTCTCATAAATAAATACCCTAATCTAGTTGTGATTCGTACCCTGTCTAAAGCCTTCGGGTTAGCCGCGGTGCGTTGCGGTTTCATCCTAGCTGCACAAGATGTCATGGACTATATATTAAAGCTCATTCCTCCCTACCCTATGCCTGATTGCTCTGCACAAATAGTACAAGAAGCCCTCTCTGAAAAAGGCATTGAGATGGCGATGAGTAACACTCAAAACGTTGTTGATACAAAACAACACTTTATTGCTGCAATACAAAATATTGAATGGATTGAGCTCATTTATCCATCTTCAACTAACTTTGTGCTTATCCGTACGCACCAAGACGCCACTCTGTTTAACTATTTAAAAGAGCATGGTGTGGTTACCCGTAACCAGCATCATGAACCCGCACTGCGCAACTGCGTCAGAATTACGATAGGTTCACCCGAGTCGATGCAAGAAGTCGCTGAACTTATTAACCAATACACTATTTCACCGCTCTAACAGGGACAATATAATGAAAAAACTCCTACTTGCACTCGCTTTTATCGCTTCACTTTGCTCTGTATCAGTGATGGCAAAAGAAGTCCGTTTAGCCTCTGATTTTACCTATCCGCCTTTTAACTATAAAAATGCCGATGGTAAACCTGTGGGCTTTGATATCGAGATTGCCGACGCATTATGTGCTGAAGCCAAACTTCAGTGTACTTGGGTATCACAAAGCTGGGATGCGCTAATTCCTAGCCTACTAGCTCGTAAATCTGACGTTATCATGGCTTCTATGAGAATTACCAAAGAGCGTAAAAAGCGCATCCTATTTACGGATAAATATTATCAAACACCAGCACGCTTTGTTGCGAAAGCTGACAGCAAGATCACCATTGATGAAGGTGGCCTAAAAGGCAAAGTTATCGGCGTGCAACAAGGTACAATTCATGATCGTTATGTAACGGATAAATTTGGTAAAATTGCCACCATCAAACGCTATAGCGGTCAAGATGAAGTTTACCTTGATATGCAAAATGGTCGTCTAGACGTGACCTTTGGTAATGCAGACCAGTTAATGCTTGCTTTCCTCGATAAAGAAATTGGTCAAGGCTTTGAATTTAAAGGTAAAGCAGTAACAGATAAAGCCTATATTGGTGAAGGAACCGCTCTCGCTCTTAGACAACAAGACAAAGCACTGGCTGCTAAATTTAACAAAGCAATCGCAGCAATACGCGCCAACGGCACCTATGATAAAATTGCTAAGAAATACTTCAACTTCGACATCTACGGCGAAGATTTGCAATAAAATATGTGTCATTTGATTTAAATAGCAAAGGGCTTGCTGTTGATAACAACAGCAAGCCCTTTTAGATCTATACTCTACATAAGAACCCGTTAACTGTTAGACCTCTTACAACAATTAAATGGCCAGAAATAGCAGATAGCGTAGAAAAAATACGCCTAAAAACCCCCCGCCTTCTATCTAAATACACAACACAAATCATCACTTACTTTTTATGGCGTTCGCCAAACAATGCTAAAGTGTTTAAATAAACTTTTTTTGTTTTCCAACCGAGTATTTAATGAAGCTAGTGACCGATTTTGAGCCCATATTTGAAGCTTTTATTAAAAAAGAGATGACCCTTGATGTCGCTCATGATCTCAGCCATGTCACTCGAGTAGTGGCCATGGCTAAGTCCCTCGCCAAACAAGAAAAAGGCAACTTATGGGTAGTACTTCCTGCAGCCTATCTACATGACTGTTTTACCTTTGCAAAAAATCATCCCCAACGTCAATTAAGCTCGCAATTAGCAGCCGACAAAGCGGTACAATTTTTAGCCTCCATTCGCTACCCGTCTTACACTTTTTCAGACGTGCACCACGCCATCTGCGCTCATAGCTACAGTGCCGACATTACCCCAACCACAATTGAAGCGAAAATAGTCCAAGATGCCGACAGGATAGACTCATTAGGGGCCATTGGTATCGCTCGTTGTATTCAGGTAAGTAGTGGATTTAATGGTGAGTTGTACAGCGCAGAAGATCCCTTTGCTGAGCAACGCTCATTGGATGATAAAGCATTTACTGTGGACCACTTTTTTGCAAAATTATTCAAATTACCCGAACTTATGCACACTAAGTCAGGCAAAAAAGAAGCCCACAAAAGAGCCCTATTTATGCGTCAATATCTAAACCAGTTACGGCAAGAAATTGGCTGATTTTGTTTATAAAAAAAGGTCGCCAACATTGGCGACCTTAAACCATTCATCAATCAATTGCTTAATCTGTAACTGTCTTCTCTAACGGCACAGCATTATGGTCCGATTGCTTACCTTTAACTACTCCTAACTCAATAAGAAGGTGCTTCACTAAAATGGCATAGATGAACATCATAGGTAGCCCTGCCACCACACATAAAGACTTAATGGTATTAATTCCGCCACCCGCTAAAAACACACTAAAGCTAATCATGGCAATCGCACCTGCCCACAACAGTTTTACCTTGTTGTCAGGATCACCGTTCAACTCGAGTCGATTGGTCGTTAACATAGCCGTTGCCACACTGGCACTGGACATAGTCGTTAACATCAAGAAAAACTGGATAATCAAAAATACGCCAAGAATAAGTGATTTAGCATGCAACGTTTTTATTAAAGACACCACGGCAAATGTAAGTCCGCCATCGCTCATCCATTGTTGTACTGGATAACCACCCAACATTTGCGCCCAAACAGCGTAACCACCAAATATCGCGATAAAGAAAGTACAGCCTAGTGACCCCATAGAGATCGTGCATAAAATCACTTGGCGAATGGTGCGACCTCGGGATATGCGGGTGATAAATAAGCCCATCATGATGAGGTAAGCGTAATACCAGAACCAATAGTATTGGGTCCAACTTTGCGGGAAGCCACTTTGTTGTACAGGATCCGTCCATAAAGACATTCTGAAATAACTGTCCAACATCACACCAATAGAGTCAGTAAAGTTATTCAAAATAAACTGCGCATTAGACGAGAACAACACAAATAAGGCAAAAGCAATCGCCATCACTACGGTGTAATCTGAGACCTTACTAATCCCTTTATTAAAGCCCACTAGCATCACACACATAAGCACGGCTACAAACAGCAAAATAATGCCACCTTGAAGCCATAAACCATTATCAATACCAAACAGCTCAGAGACTCCCGTACTAAGTAAGGTTACGGTTAAAGAGAGGGAACTGGCAAATGCGGCTAAAGTACCAAAAATTGCTAATAAATCTATGGTTTTTGCCACAATAGGGTTAGTACCAACAACCGATTCGCACAGTGTTGATAACTTTAAAGTACGCTGTTTTTTAACGTAAAATGCATAGGCAAATGGAATAGCAGGAAAGCAATAGATAGACCAACCAGTAATTCCCCAATGGAAAATAGAATAGGTGACCGCCCATGCAGCCGCTTGAAAACTATTTGCATCCGCAAACAGAGGCGGTGACTGCAAATAATACATAGGTTCGCCAATACCCCAGTATATAAGCGAAGCACCAACGCCTGCGGTGAAAATCATGCCACCGTAGGTGAAGTTACTGTATTCAGGTTTTTCTTCACCCAGCTTAATATCACCATAACGGGAAAAGGCTAGCCAAAATAAAAAACACACCAAAGCTAAACTGGCTATTTGCACTAACCAACCAAACCAGTGAGTCACAAATGTCATCGCTCCACCAGCCATCGCTTGGGACTGAACAGGAAATAAAGATGAAACAAATAGCAGCACAATCACCAAGGCCACAGCTGGGATCGCTAGGCCAAAATTAAGATTTTTCAATGCTATCTCTCCATTCGGCTAGCGCTTTAATATGTACAGGCTGAATACCACAGCATCCTCCCACCATACTGGCTCCCGCAGACACCCAACGTTTAGCAAACGCTAAATATTCATTCGCGGTAAGCTCACGGGTAGACTGCATTGTGTCGTTAGCTTCATGGCTTGTGCTGATAGGCGTAAAGCTATTGGCAAACACACCGATACTTTTGTGAACACCTTTGGCCTTAAATACGGCTTTCGCATCAATAACGGCTTGTTCCATAACCTCAGGAATAGAGCAGTTAAACAAAATGCCAGTTGCGCCGGTTTCACAGACCTTTAACGCCATATCTGTCACCAACTCACCTGAGCGTAACTTAGCACTATCAGACACATCATCTTGTAAAGTAAATGAATAATGACAAGGTTTATCTGTCGCCGACAATACCTTACTGATCATGGTAAATTCAGCAATGCTTGCCACCGTTTCAGCCAACCATAAATCGACATTGTCATCTTGGGCATCAAACAAGGTTTGAGAAATTTTTTCAGCTTCTTTCTCTGCAAATAAGTCCGGACGATAACTGCCAAATGCAGGAGGGATAGAACCGGCTACAAGAACGGATGAAGAATGATTATTAGCCACTTCTTTTGCCAACTCAGCCGCGCGTTTAGCGAGTTCAAAGCCTCGCTCTTGATACAGCGCCTCACCTAAGTGAAAAGGGACACAGGCATAGCTGTTCGCGGTGATGATTTGCGCACCAGCATCAACAAAACCTTGGTGGGCTTGTTTAACATGCGCTGGAGACTCAATTAATGCTTGAGCGCTCCATAATGGTTGTGAAAAAGGCGCGCCAATTCGTTTTAATTCGCGTCCCATTCCACCATCAAGGATAGTTATATCTGTCATTTTTCTTATTCCATACAACACTATTGGATAAGCGGTATTAAATAGGAGGTTTATGACATGGGAAAGTGAAAATTGCTCAGTCGTTACATGAGTAAATTTCAGGTTTATATTGTTTTAACCCAACCAAAAGCGTGAGCGAGATCACGCAGATTAAATACTGTACAACAAGGTGATCATTCATTTCGCTTACAGACAAATCAACATTAATAAAACTCTATGTAACGCATTAATAAACAAGATAAAAATTCAATTACCCCTCTACTGATAGCCCTTAAAATCCTAAAAATTGTTGTACTCAACTTTCGTGCATGCGCAATATAGCGATAAGAAACTGGTCCGACATCACACTATTATTCTAAAAATGGAAACTAAGAATGATACAGAATTGTTTTTTGATTCAAATCAAATTAAACAATTTATTAACATTGATAATCATTATCACAAACAAAAAAGGATGTGATTATGACCAAAAAACTCACTACGGCAGGCGGATGTCCTGTGGCCCATAACCAAGACGTTCTGACTGCAGGAAAAAGAGGCCCTCAGCTTCTTCAAGATGTATGGTTCTTAGAAAAATTAGCCCACTTTGATCGTGAAGTCATTCCTGAGCGTCGCATGCACGCTAAAGGTTCCGGTGCCTACGGTACCTTTACGGTTACCCATGACATCACGCAGTTTACTAAAGCTAAAATTTTCTCTGAAATTGGCAAGAAAACTGACTTATTCGCACGTTTTACTACCGTCGCCGGCGAACGTGGTGCTGCCGACGCCGAGCGTGATATTCGCGGATTTGCTGTAAAATTTTATACAGAAGAAGGCAACTGGGATCTCGTAGGTAATAATACCCCAGTGTTCTTCCTACGTGATCCACTTAAATTCCCGGACCTAAACCATGCGGTTAAACGAGATCCTAGAACTAACATGCGTAGTGCTGAAAATAACTGGGATTTTTGGACTTCACTGCCTGAAGCACTGCACCAAATCACTATCGTCATGAGCGATCGTGGTATTCCTGCAAGCTATCGCTGTATGAATGGTTATGGTAGCCATACGTTCAGCTTTATCAATGCTGATAACGAGCGATATTGGGTAAAATTCCATTTTAAAACGCAGCAAGGCATTAAAAATCTTACTGATCAGGAAGCCGAAACCCTAGTAGGTAAAGATCGTGAAAGTCACCAGAAAGATCTCTACGAAAACATAGAAAATGGCGCTTTCCCTAAATGGGATTTGAAAGTACAGATCATGCCAGAAAAAGATTCAGAAACCGTTCCTTACAACCCATTTGATCTGACTAAAGTATGGCCACATGAAGACTACCCTTTACATGATGTCGGTGTGTTAGAGCTCAACAAAAACCCACAAAACTTCTTTGCCGAAGTAGAGCAATCGGCGTTTAACCCGGCGGCGATCATACCGGGAATAGGCTTCTCTCCTGATCGCATGTTACAAGGCCGTTTATTTTCCTATGGTGATGCGCAGCGTTACCGTTTAGGAGTAAACCATCACCAAATTCCGGTAAATGCTCCTCGTTGTCCGGTACACAGTTATCACCGAGATGGTGCAATGCGCACCGATGGTAACTATGGTTCAACCATTGGTTATGAGCCCAATCAATACAATGAGTGGGCTGAACAGCCGGAGTTTTCTGAGCCACCTTTAGAGTTACAGGGCGTAGCTACCCATTGGGATCATCGTGAAGATGATGATTACTTTACCCAAGCTGGGAATTTGTTCCGCATCATGCTAGATGATGAGAAACAGCGCCTATTTGAAAACACGGCTCGTGCGATGGACGGAGTATCGCTACCAATAAAACATAAGCATATCAAACACGCTCTACAAGCGGATAAAGCTTATGGTGAAGGGTTAGCTAAAGCGATGGACATCAAGTTATCTGAACTTTAAAGCTAGGAGAAATGATGCCAGAAGGGCTCTTTCAAATCTTTGCCTTACAGGAAAGCTACCTTATCTTATGGTAGTAAAATAGCGTAACCAGAATAAAACCCCACTGCTAAACTTGTGGGGTTTTTATTGCCTTGTATTGCACAAATAAGCCCCTTAATCACGCCGACTGTGCTTTTAACGATAATCTATAGATATGATCTGTGTACAGATTACCGCCGATACAATAAGCATTGGCAATACTTTGATGGAAGGTAAAGCCTGAGTTTAATAACACTTTCTCAGAGGCCACATTGCCTTTTGTTACTGTCGCTAAAAACTCATCTATTGCATGACGCTCTCTTGCCCACTCCAGCAGGCCACGCAATGACTCGGTCGCAAAACCTTGCCCATAAAAGCTCGGTAAAAACATATACCCCACTTCTGCTACCCCATCTTGCATGCAAAACCCTGTAAGCCCAATGCTCTCATTGCTGTGCCTATGGTTCACTACAAAGCACAACCAGTGAGTAGACTGCGTATTCCACGCCTGAAGTCGACAATGGAAGCGTTGTTTCATCGCCTCAATACTAGGAGGATCAAAGCACAGTTGAGTGACAAGCGGATTTCGGTGTAACTCATAAAATAGTGGCCAATCTTCGGCGGTAAGTGCCTTTAATGTAAGTCTTGTGGTCTCTATTATCACTGTGTGTCCCTTCATGTTCCCTATCCAAACGCAGTGCTCTTTACCAAATGGGACTAAAAGCAACACTTGCCATAGATAAAACTAATTAAATCAACTAAATAATTCAACTTACACCATGCATCTATTGAGCAGAGATGGCCTCTGTTTACTATTATCATTGTACGTCATTGCTACTTAGGAATTGCCCCACCATGAAACCTCTGTTGTGGTTTTTTTCCATTACCTTGATAACAGGGTGCAGCGCTCCATCGAATAAACTCATGTTAGAGGCCAAACAGGTACAAGTGATAACCAATAATGCCCCTGCGGTCATAAACTGTAATTGGGTGGGTGAGGTAACGGGAAGTGAGGGACATTGGTATTCTTATCTTTTTTACCCCAATAGCGTATTAGTTCGAGGTGCGGTGAATGATATTAAAAATAATGCTTCGCGATTGAATGCCAATACCGTTGTGCTATTAAGCCCTCACTACTTCAAAACCTCTGTCACCTTTCTTGGGACGGCGTATCAATGCCCTGCCCCCTAATTTGTGGGAGCAGGTGCGCCATCATAAAGATACCGAGAACCACCCACGTCCATTGGAGGAAGTGGCATTGCCACAACGTTTGGCTGCCTCTTCTAACGTAGAAAATCGTTGATTTAGTGGCATTTACAATTCTAATTAAAGGTCACTTCAACTATTTTTTACCAAGAAATTCATCGCTTTAAAACGATAAAATCCATCACTAGTCTTGATTATCCTCGTCGGCTTGTAACGACTTAGCTGCGTCTCTGACCGCCCAAATACAAAGTGCCATCATAGTGAAGGGGATCGCAGCAGCAACGTACTCTACCCAACCTAGTTTTGCTAATAACGGAGATAAAATAATATGCCCAAAAATCGAAAGTAGAGCGACTACGATCATGGCTAAGGTAATTCTCATTTGGCTTTTAAGGGCGTGATTACTCATCGTTGGTCGACTCCTTCAGTAACGTTTTTAGAATGTCCTGACACTGTTCACAACTCATTTCCACAGGCACGGGATATTCTGCAAAAGCTTCCTTCATGGCTTGTTTTGCGATGTGTGGAATGTCACCGCCTTTTAGCTCATCCACTTGCTGAGGGATGGCAATTTGCAGTAGCAGTTGCTCGACCATGGCGATAAATTCATACCCCATAATCTTATCGGTATCTTGCGCCACTAATCCCGACTCACTAGCTAATTGAGCGATCACCCTCATATTACCCAGAGCAGTAAACCTCAAAACCGAAGGAAGCACTATCCCATTCGCTCTACCATGAGGGATATGATAAAAAGCGCCAAGTTGATGCGCTATGGCATGTACATAGCCAATATAAGTGCGAGTAAAGGCAAAACCAGCCTCGTAACTGGCTAGTGCCATCTCTTGTCTCGCCAGTAAATTATCACCATCCTCTACCGCAATAGGGAGCCACTTAAACACTCGCTCAATGGCACGAATACTGTATCGTCGAGTGTCTTGATTCGCATAGCCACTCAAGTAAGACTCTATGGCATGCGTCAAAGCATCGGCTCCCGTTTCTGCGGTAAGTGTAGGCGGTAAACCTACCATCAATGTCGCATCTAGCACAGCAGCCTTCGGTACTATAAAGGGGTCCGTTATGGCGCGTTTTTTACGCGCAGAAACATCACTGATGACCGAAGCAACCGTCACCTCAGAGCCCGTACCTGCGGTTGTTGGTATCGCAATAATAGGGTAAATAGGACGATGAACTCGAAACAGACCAAGTATGTTGCGGATATCCTTGTTCGTTTTAGCACTAGCCGAGATGGCTTTAGCACAGTCGATCACTGAGCCACCACCTAAGGCAATAATGCCATCACATTGGTGACGGATAAATTGTTGAACGCCCCTGCGCACAGTTTCGAATTTAGGATCGGGTTCGATGTCATCAAAAAGATGATAGGCTAAGTCGTCACGTTGTAGAGTGCATAATATCGGCTCAACGATACCTAAGCTGGTTAGCGTTTTATCCGTTACCAATAAGGGACATTCAATATGAAACTCTCTACATAATTCACCCACTTGTTTTGCCGCGGTGTAACCTACAATAAGTTTTGGTATTGGTATAGGAAGCGCTTTTAAAAAAGGTTTTCTTACATTCACTAATATGGCATGCAGCATCCGCCAATCCTTGGTTTTCTAGCGATGTTTCCATCCTAATTCAACCAAGCAATGACTCAACTAAAATAGACTTAACTTGTTATGTGGCTTCGATAAATAGACTTAATCGCCTTTCTCACCGCCGCGTATGAATAAATGGTTTACACTGGGGTGAGTGAAATCTTAACCTAATATCAATAATGGGAATGTAACCAATGACAGCCATCAATCGCCAACTTGTTCTAGCCTCTCGCCCCGTTGGTGCTCCAACAACGGAAAACTTTCGTTTAAATCATGGGGATGTACCCAAAATAGGTACTGGCGAAGTCTTGTTGCGCAGTGTGTATCTATCTCTAGATCCTTACATGCGTGGCAGAATGAGTGATGCCAAATCTTATGCAGATCCTGTCGCCCTTGGTGAGGTTATGGTCGGGGGTAGCGTTTGCCAAATAGTCGAATCAAATAACAGTGAATTCACCAAAGGTGGGTGGGTACTCGCTTATAGTGGATGGCAAGACTACTCAATATCTAAGGGCGACGGTCTACTAAAGTTGGGAATAAATCCCCAACACCCTTCTTATGCGCTAGGGGTGATGGGAATGCCAGGCTTTACCGCTTATATGGGCCTTCTTGAAATAGGTCAGCCAAAGGCTGGAGAAACAGTTGTCGTCGCAGCTGCCACGGGTGCTGTAGGTTCTATGGTGGGTCAAATAGCCAAGATAAAAGGCTGTAAAGTCATTGGTATTGCAGGCAGCGATGAGAAATGCAGCTTTGCCGTCGATAGCTTAGGGTTTGATGCTTGTATCAATCACAAAGATCCGGATTTTGCTACGCAACTGACGAATGCTTGCAGTAATGGTATTGATGTTTACTTTGAAAATGTTGGAGGAATGGTATTTGATAATGTATTACCTCTGTTAAATACCTCAGCGCGCATTCCATTATGCGGTTTAATTTCGCAATACAACGCAACCTCGCTACCAGATGGACCTGATAGGTTATCAATGCTAATGGGGCAACTTCTGGTGAAACGAATTAAAATGCAAGCTTTTATTATCTTCGATGACTATGGCCATCGTTATCCTGAATTTGCCCAACAGATGACCACTTGGTTAAGCGAAGGAAAGATCGTCTATAAAGAACATCTTATTCAAGGGCTGGAAAAAGCGCCAGAGGCTTTCATTGGTCTTCTACAAGGCAACAATTTTGGCAAGTTAATCGTACAAACCAATCAGCCACTGTAATCCAACCACTATAAGTAACAACAAGGCCAGCAGGTGTGCTGGCCTTAATGTATATAACCCTTCAATAATTAAGCAATAACAGAGCGCACGTACTCTGCGATCTCCGTATCTTGACAGTTAGCAAAGAAGCACTCTTGAAAATGCGCACTGCCTACGGCTTGTTTAACCAGCGTTTGATCGATAGCACGTAAAGAAGACACGACGTCTTTGCAAACTGCAGATTTTACATTATTCAAAATAGCGGCATTGGCTTGTTGAGGCGCGGCACGCTCAACTGGGTACCCTTCGCCACGAGTGCCTGTAAATGCTTTTTCAAAAATATAACGCACGTTTAATTCACCGGCCCAACCAAAGCCTTTAGCAAAAGCTAAAGAAAGTGCATTGCCGTTATTAATTTGGTTGAAAAGGAATGCATCAGAAGGCTCTAGGCAATAACCACACACTACTCCGGGGTGGAGGTTACAGGCCATCAATGCACCTTGCCCTGTGCCACAACCCGTTACCACAAAGTCTACAGCTTTAGAGTTCAGAAGAATGCTCGCCATAATACCTAGGTGAACATAAGTTAAATGATGATCGTTTTCATCAGTCATACCTAGGTTAAAGACATCATGACCTAAGCCACCAGCGACGTTGTTTAGCTCAGTTGCTACCATTGCATTTTTAGGTGCTTGGCTGTTTTCCATCATAAGTGCGATTTTCATTGAATACTCCTACAGTAAACTGTAATTATTTTTATATTAAGTATTGGGCTGAAGATAACATGGCTTATGTTACCTTGCTCGCACACGACTAAGTTACATCATTCCATAGCGTGGCAATACTCTGCCCAGTGTTCTTTTACATAGTCATCACGTGTCATTAAGAGCCATGATAAACTCGCTTATCTAACTTGAAATGCCGACACTAAGAGCGTGTTAATCTCAGCCACCTCAAGCAACCCTGAATACATACACAAGTTAATGCTCGGCTCGCTCTATGATTCATCTATTATCAATATTAAGCACTTGTGCTTTGTTACAAGCCACTGCTCTCTACATATGAATTCTATCTCAAGCTCACGCATTGACTATACATACTCACGACAGATACCCCCTACCTGATAAGTATGCCTCTTATACCAAACCACATGCCCAAAAAAGCATGTACAGCGTTGATACAGAGTACTATAGCAATTTTTGAAACCCTATTTCAAATAAAAATGAAACATAATTTTATTTCCCAGAATCCTCCCCCTCAACCAAGCCACCCATAGTAAATAGCAAGAACCCCTATCCTCAACTAAACTCATTTCAGTCACCAATGCTGGAGTACGTTTATGCCATGCCCTCGCAGAACTCAAATTAGTATTGAAGATACGCCCTACTACCACTGTTGTAGCCGTGTTGTCAGGCGTGCTTTCCTCTGTGGTCACGATTCATATTCTGGTAAAAACTACGACCATCGCCGAGGTTGGGTTGAGGCACTGCTGACCAAACTAGCCACCGTATTTGCCATTGATGTGGCCGCTTTTGCCATAATGTCCAACCATTTACATGTGGTGTTACGCATTGATATCGATAAAGCGAACAATTGGAGTGATAAAGAAGTCCTTGAGCAGTGGCATAAGTGTTTTAAAGGCGATGCCTTAACGCATAAATTTGTCCAAGGTGACCTAGTCGAAGCGTTTGAACTCCCCCAACTCAAACACGCCATCGCCACTTACCGTAGCCGCTTGTGTGACATTAGTTGGTTTATGCGTTGTTTGAATGAGCCTATAGCGCGGCAAGCAAATCAAGAAGATAACTGCACTGGCCGCTTTTGGGAGGGGCGCTTTAAATCACAAGCCCTACTTGATGAGACGGCTCTATTAACCTGCATGGCCTACGTGGATTTAAACCCCATTAGAGCGAAAATGGCCACAACGGTTGAGCAATCAAACCACACCAGCATTCAACTGCGCATACGAGCTGCAATAAAAGGTGAGCAACCTAAAACCTTGTTACCCTTTGTCGGAAATGAGCAGCAACATCAAGATAAAGGGATTCACTTTTCATTATCTGATTATCTCAGTTTAGTGAATGAAACCGGACGGATTATTCGTAATGATAAGCGAGGCAGTTTGGATGATGCTCATCCGTCACTTCTTGAAAAAATGAACCTTTCTCAAGAGACGTGGCTGAAACTGATAGTAGAGTTTGGCCATTTATTCCATGGCCCCGTCGGGACACTAGAAGAGATGACTTCCTATTGTGAACATTTAGAAAAACGACGACGGCATTTTTCTAGATGTTGTCAGCATCTGAAGCACAGTTAATGGCCCTGTAGTACGTATTTTATTAAAGATTGATACCAACTAGCTCATTGGTAGATTGAGCATGCTTATTTTTTAAGTTTCCCACACTCATTTCTAGTAAACCGTCCCTCTTTGCGCCTTTTTCTCTTCACAAGCAACAAATTGTTCGATGATGGAATAAAAATACCTATTGAGATGCTTAATAAGAGATAACTATGGGTGGCTAGACTTAAGAGTCGCTAGACTTAAGAGTCGCTAGACTTAAGAGTCGCTAGACTTAAGAGTCGCTAGACTTAAGAGTCGCTAGACTTAAGAGTCGCTAGACTTAAGAGTCGGCTTTTTTTAGTGGGGGGGATCATAGGTAATGGTCTATTAATAGGGCTATAAATAGTAGCATCAAATGATAGATGGAGAACTTGAATGTGGTCATGGCTTGTTTGTTGTCGGATTTGTATTTTAGCTTCCATGCATGGTAGATAAAGCCTGCACTTAATATCGTTGAACTGGCAAGGTATATCTGGCCACTCATACCCACAACAGCAGGCATTGCACAGACTACTGCCAATAAAATGGTATACAGTAAGATGCTAGTTTTTGTGTATGAGACGCCGTGTGTAACAGGCAACATTGGGATGTCAGCCTTGGCATAGTCCTCTTTGCGATGAATGGCTAACGCCCAAAAGTGGGGTGGGGTCCAAATGAAGATAATCATCACCAATAACCATGCGTTAGCATGCAACTCTCCAGTGACAGCAACCCAGCCAAGCAATGGTGGCATCGCCCCAGCAATACCGGCAATCACAATGTTCTGTGGAGTGGCTCTTTTCAGGTACATCGTATAAATCACCGCATAACCTAACAGACTGGCAAAAGTTAATAGTGCTGTTAGCGTATTCACCCCCAACCATAAGACAGCAAAACCAGCCATACCAATAGCCGTGGCAAAGATAAATACTCGAGAAGAAGAGAGTTCGCCAGATGGAAGAGGTCGTTTGTAGGTGCGTGCCATAATAGCATCAATGCGTTGGTCAATAAGGTGATTAAATGCGGCGGCAGAACCTGCCATAAACCCTATGCCTAACAAGGCGAACAATGATTGCTGTAATGGCAAAGCGCCGGGCATAGCCAAGCACATCCCTACCACAGCGGTTAACAACATCAGCGCCACCACTTTCGGCTTTGTTAGCTGATAGTAGCTATACAACGCACTTTTTTGGCTAACTCGTGTTTGTGTACCAACAAGGTGACTCATAGCAAATACTCCCTTTCAGCTTCATGAGTACGTGCACGTAACGCGCTCACTTTCATCCATAAAAAATACTGTGTTGCGACTAAGGTAACCAACAACAACGCCGCGCCTAAGTTATGCATCACTGCATTCAGCAAAGGTAGATGAAACACGACATTAGCCATTCCCAAACCTAACTGAATGATAAGCCCAATTCCTATCGCCGTTGCGTAACCTCTTGCGGCTATTAACGAAGTTCGCCACAGCTGAACTATCAATGCGAGTAAGGCTATACTCGTCACCATGGCACCCACTCGATGAGTCACGTGGATTGTCATTCGAGCGCTATAATCCAATACTCCAAACTCGTAATTATCAAAGCCTGTTTGCACCAAGTTAAAACCATTGTAAAAATCCAAATGGTTTTGCCACTCTCCCTCACAGATGGGTAAGGATGAGCACATCAACGCCGCATAATTGGCAGATGTCCAGCCACCAAGCATGATTTGCACAACTAACACTAAGGTGGCGCAAACAGCAATCCCGCGCACCGATCGCAAAGTAGAGTGGGGAAGTTGGCTACACGCCAGAGAAGCGCTTCTTAAATGGCACTGTAAGAGAGTCAATAAACTAAATAACGTAAACCCTCCAAGTAAATGAAGCATCACAATCGCAGGCATCAACTTTAACGTCACTGTCCACATGCCAAGGGCGGCTTGAGCGATGATCACGCCACTTAATACCACCGGCAACACTTTAGACGTAACTGAGTTTTTCCAAAGCAAAAAAGAAAGTGCGAACACGACTAAGCCCAATGTACCTGCAAAGTAACGATGAATCATTTCCAGCCAAGCTTTCTCTACTTCTAACACTCTTTCAGGAAAACGTTGCTGCGCTTGCGCTATCTCTTCTGCCTGCATGGGGACAGCAATTTTCCCATAACATCCAGGCCAATCAGGGCAACCTAGCCCCGCATCTGCAAGACGGGTATACGCACCCAATGCAATCACCAGTAAAGTCATGGCTAATGCAACCCAAGTTAATCTCTTTACTGAAATGCATCCTTGCATACCTTACCTACCCCACTCTGGAGAGCTTTAATATTTTCCGAACATCAGCAATTAAACCTTTGTTCTGCGACACCAAATTAACATCATTAACCTCAGGGTATCGCATCACCCATTGACCTAAAGGATCAACCAATAAATAGTCCTGTGCCTTAACTGGCACGGAGGATTGATCAAACATCAAGATGGGTTGATCTTGCCTATTTTTCGCCAGCCAAGCACTATCCGAGATTTCTGAAACGAGCAAAGTAATCACTACCCGCTCACTGTAAGCGCCCAAAGCAATATAGCTTTGATTCAATAAATGCCACCTTTGCTCACACAGGGCATCACATTGCTCTGGCACAATAAACGCCAACTGCCACCTTTCGCTCACGGGATTAACTAACCCCGCATCAGTAAAAGTAAACCTAGGCTCAATGAGTATGCCCTTATTAGTCACTCCAGATTGATACCACCCTTGATTGAGAATTAAATGCGCGGCAATAACGGGAACGGCAAAGATGAACAATAGAGCTAGCAGCTTCAAACGCCCTTGCTTTTGTTGCTGGTAAATCGTTTGGCCTTGCCGAGTTCCTAATGTGTTTTTGAGCATAGTCATTCCTTAACTTTTCTCTTTCTTAAGACAAACAAAATCACCAGCACCGCATACACTATCGCCATGGAAAACCACTGCAATGCATAGCCAAAATGCTTCTGTGACGTCATTGGGTAAGGGGACCAAAGCATAGGTAGATCACTATCTGGTATAACGCTAGGCTGAAAAACAAAACCCAATAATGGCTTCTCTAAAATCACCGCCAATTGCTGTAAATTCAGATTCTGAATACGAATAGAGGTGGCCATCTGCTCTGCCATCACATCATGGCTGAGGGGGTTGGCACTTTTTTGGTACACCCTGCCACTAAAGGTTTGCTGTTCCTGACTGTTGATGGCAGTGACAGCAGGTAATGTATCTCGTGTTACAGCTGCATTAATAAAACCTAATTCAACCAACAATAGTCTACTTTCACCCTCTACACTGACACTCATCGGTTGCAGTACCCGATAACCTACCTTGCTATCATGAGTGACATTATCTAAATAAATTAAAGGTTGTGATTGCGCAGTCACAGCCACTGTTAAAGGGTATCCCGTCACATTCGATTGCGCGGCAAAACTGACCACTTGCTCAATAGACAACGCCGGCATTTGATCTCTTGTCAGCAATTGCTGCTCTAAGTGCTGCTTTTCCTCTCCTCGCGAAAGTTGCCAAAAACCTAATTTGACCAAAACCACAAACAGAGCCACAGTTAATACCGTCGCTACTATCCAAAATGCTTTTACCCCAAGAACTTTATAAGAAGACTTAGAGGATCTGATGGCACCACTACTATTCAAATCAATCATCATCCTGTGTTTGCTGTTTATCGTATTTAATCTTGCCCTTGCTCTGGTGAACATGGTGCGTGAAAAACCCGATAATCCCACTGCCATGACTCGCTATTTAGGGCGTCGTGTTGTCCTCTCTGCGGTGGTTATCTTGTTTCTGATCCTGGCATTAAAACTAGGCTGGATTATCCCCAACCAAAGGCCATATTAAGTAAACGGTTCTGCGCCTTACAAAGCCCGTTTCTACAGCACATACACAAATATGAACAAACACAACCACACCACATCCACAAAATGCCAATACCAACTGCCCGCCTGAAAAGCGAAATGATTGTGGGCTGAAAAATGATCTTTGCTAATTCTAAAGAGCAATATAATCAGAAAGAGTGTGCCAATAAAAACATGCATTCCATGAAAACCAGTAAGCAAAAAGAAGGTGTTGCCATAAATGCCAGATTGCAATGTGAGCCCCATATCTTGGTAAGCATGGATATACTCTTCGGCTTGATAAAACAGGAAAAAACCTGCCAGTACAATGGTCAACTCAAGCCACACAACCAACGCCATACGCTTGTTTTGCTCAAGGCTGACATGAGCCATATGTAGAGTGACCGAGGATAACAGTAAAATAACGGTGTTTTTTAGCGGTAATCCCTGCCACCCCATCGCTTGAGTTGTCACCCCTGCCGGCGTTTCCGTGAGAGGCCACATAGCTTCAAAAGATGGCCAAAGCACTTCATGAGTCATCACGTTATTATCGGCTCCGCCTAACCAAGGGACGGAAAACATTCTGGCGTAGAATAAAGCACCAAAAAAGGCACCAAAAAACATCACCTCAGAGAAAATAAACCAACTCATCCCTTGTTTAAAAGATCGTGTGATCTGCTCGCTGTAATATCCCGCCAATGATTCTTGAACCACGTTGCTAAACCACCCTGCAAGCACCACCAGCAAACCAATAAACCCAAGCCCCAATAACCAAGGGCCCACGCCTCCTTTTTCATCCATAGTCTGCACTGTCATACCGGCGCCTACGGCAATAAAAAACAGAGCGAATGCTGCAATTAACGGCCACTGACTTTGTGCGGGAACATAATACGTTGACGGCTTGTCGTTCATAGTGCATCTCCTTGCATTTCATACTCCGGTACGGCAGAGGAGGCGAATGTTTCATTGGTGTTATCCACACTATCGCTGATGTCATAAAGGGTATAAGACAACGTTAGTGTATGTATGGAATCGGGCAGATCGTGTTCTACATAAAATAGCAAAGGGAGCTCAGCTTGTTGCTTAGCCTTTAAGGGTTGCTGATTAAAACAAAAACACTCTATTTTATTAAAATGGGTCGCGCCCAAACCGGGTGTTACCGATGGCACAGCTTGTGCTACCAGCGCTGATTGAGAATGATTAGTGGCAATATAGGCGGTGCGAACCACCTCCCCAGGATGAACTTTTATCACCTTACTTTGTGGCTCAAAAGCAATGGGCAAACCAGCAGAAATATGCGACACAAACTCCACCTTAATGGTTCGGGATTTATCCACTTGCATCGCTGTAGGGGGAACGGCCGCCACCGTAGACGTTTTACCGTTAATACCTAATTGCTCACACAAAATGTCGTACAAAGGCACCAAGGCAAAACCAAAACCAAACATGGCTAAGGTGGCGCCGCACAGTACCAGAGTGAGTTTTTGATTCGACATTCCCTTGCCCATAATGCGTTAATCCACTTTAGGGGGCGTCGAAAATGTATGATGAGGTGCGGGGCTAGGCACAGTCCACTCTAATCCTTCTGCACGCTGCCACGGCTTAGCGGGCGCTTTTTCCCCTCCTCGAATACATTTGATCACCACCCATAAGAAAATAAGCTGAGATAAGCCAAAGGCAAACCCTCCTATAGAGACAATTTGGTTCACATCGGCAAACTGGATAGCGTAATCGGGTATTCGCCTTGGCATACCCGCTAACCCCAAGAAATGCATCGGAAAAAACAACACATTGACCGAGATGATAGAAGTCCAAAAGTGCACTAGGCTAAGGCGTTGGTTGTACATATTGCCCGTCCACTTTGGTAACCAATAATAGGCGGCAGCCATAATGGAAAATACCGCACCAGACACCAACACATAATGAAAGTGCGCCACCACAAAGTAAGTATCATGATACTGAAAATCCGCCGGAACAATGGCTAACATCAAACCGGAAAACCCGCCAATGGTGAACAGTACAATAAAGGCGATAGCAAATAACATGGGCGTTTCAAAAGTTAAGGCCCCTCGCCACATTGTCGCCACCCAGTTGAATACCTTCACCCCAGTTGGCACCGCAATTAACATAGTGCAATACATAAAGAACAGCTCGGCAAACACCGGCATTCCTGTGGTAAACATATGATGCGCCCAGACTAAAAATGACAACAGCGCAATGGAGCAAGTGGCGTACACCATAGAATGATAGCCAAACAGTTTTTTACCACTGAAAGCAGGAACTATGGCTGAAATGATGCCAAAGGAGGGCAAGATCATAATATAAACTTCAGGATGGCCAAAGAACCAAAATATATGCTGGAACATCACCGGATCGCCCCCTCCTGCTGCGTCAAAGAAGCTCGTTCCAAAGTACTTATCCGTCAGTACCATAGTGACAGCACCAGCCAGTACAGGCATGACAGCAATGAGCAAAAATGCGGTGATAAGCCAAGTCCAAACAAACAACGGCATTTTCATAAAGTTCATACCGGGAGCACGCATATTAAAAATGGTCACAATGACATTAATCGCCCCCATGATGGAACTGATCCCCATAATATGAATGGAGAACACAAACAGCGCGGTACTATCAGGCCCGTAAGTGGTAGAAAGCGGCGCATAAAACGTCCAACCAAAATCAGGGCCACCACCGGGCATAAATAACGAGCTTAATAAAATAAGAAACGCAAAAGGTAGAATCCAAAAACTGAGATTATTCATCCTAGGTAACGCCATATCTGGCGCGCCAATCATCATAGGGATCATCCAGTTTGCCAATCCCGTAAAAGCAGGCATCACCGCACCAAACACCATCACTAAGCCGTGCACTGTGGTCATTTGATTAAAAAACTGTGGCTCAACTAATTGCAACCCAGGCTGAAAGAGTTCAGCGCGAATCACCATAGCCATGGCACCACCGGTAAAAAACATGATCAAGCTAAACCATAAATACAAAGTACCAATATCTTTATGGTTAGTAGAGTAAATCCAGCGTGCGATGCCTTTTGCTGGCCCATGATGTTCATGCTCACTCACAGTCGCGCCTTGCTCACCAGAAGCGGTGAGATCATCGGTCGCCGAACTCTCATAGGTAGAGGTTTTGTCGTACGCTTTCATCAGTCACCCTCCGGATTCATTTGCGCATTAACGTCAGATGCCTGCACGACGTCACCGGTATTGTTGTCCCATGCATTACGCTCATACGTCACCACCGCAGCTATTTCTTCTGCCGTTAATTGTGTTGCAAACGCCTGCATGGCAGTGCCATTCACCCCATTCATAATAATATCAATGTGAGTGCCTACTTCCCCTAGAACCACTGCACTTCCTTTCATTGCAGGAAATACATTTGCTACACCTAAGCCATTACTTTGATGGCATACCGCACAGCGCCCCTCATACACCTCTTTACCTAAAACCATAAGTTCATCCATGCTCAAGGTTTTTTGTAACGCTTGTTGTTGCTCAATTTTAGCCGCAGCAATTTCCTGCTCCTTACTTTGCACCCAAGCATCAAATTCGTCACTGCTCACCGCCTTAACCACAATCGGCATAAAGCCGTGATTACGACCACACAACTCTGCACACTGACCTCGGTATATCCCCGGCTTATCTATTTTTGTCCATGCTTCATTTATAAACCCTGGAATGGTATCTTTTTTCACCGCAAAGTCAGGCACCCACCATGAGTGAATCACATCATCAGAGGTCATAAGAAAACGGATTTTTTTACCTATGGGCAAAACGAGTGGGTTATCCACTTCAAGCAGATAGTGTTCGCCTTTTTCATCTATCCCTGTAATTTGTTCATTACTCGTAGATAAATAACTGAAAAACGCCACATCATGCTCAAAATAACGATAATGCCATTTCCATTGTGAGCCAGTAATCTTAATGGTCAGATCCGATTCACTCGTGTCTTCCATCTCAATTAAGGTTTTCGTCGCGGGAATGGCCATACCAATCAAAATAACAATGGGGATAATCGTCCAGATAATTTCCACTTTGGTGCTTTCATGAAAATTGGCTGCCACCGCACCTTTTGATTTACGATGCTTAATAATGGAGTAAAACATCACGCCAAACACCACCACGGCGATAGCAACACAAATATAAAAAATCAGCATATGCAAGTGATAAACCTTGCCACTGATTTCAGTTACACCTTGAGTCGTATTAAAAGAGGAAGTGCCTGTTTCAGCCTGTGCGAGAGAAATACTGCCCATAATAAAAAGTACACACACCGCAAACCGACACACGACATTTCCCCACCCTTGCAGGGCTTTTGAAAACCGTTTTTTTTCAGCAAACAGCACTCTTTCCATCAACGGAGCTGCGGTTGAAAATGGCATAGTGTTATGTGATTGAATCGTGTTTTGGTCTCGCATTAGCGTGTCACCCTCCTGGTGAGCCAATGTTGAGGCCGGAATCTAACCAGCTCATCAGAACATTTGAACGTCAATGCATATCTGGCGACAACAGTCAGGTATGCGCAACCCTAAAGATTTAAGCACACGCTCGGCAGGTTATCTGAGCAACCCTTCGATACAACCATGTTATATTTATGTTAATAAATGCTAGTTTAGATTAAATAACAATCAAGAAATCCATGAAATTACATTTTACCGTCAGCAAAATTTGCCTTTGTTAACTATACTCAACCAGATACCAAATATTCTCTAACCCTATATTTTTAAACTCATTTTAAGAGACCACATCATGCGTAAAGGATTATTACTGCTTGTTTTTCTCTGCACGGCTTTTATTAAAGTTGCAACCGCTGCAGAAATGGATCACCTCTTACAACAGCAGAGCCAGTTTTCTGCTCAGATCACTAAAATAGAAGCGTCATCGGGAGAAGAAGCCTTATTTATAGAAGATGTGTTAAGACGTAAAAATGGGGTTCTCAGAGAGAGCATCGCTAATTTAGTGACAACAGCGCCCGATAGCGAAGGGCTAAAAACACTGATCCCAGCCCAAGCCACTATGCTACAAGCATTGATCGTGCATGCTGATAAACAGTCAGAACAACTGTTTAAAGAAGCACGAAATGCCAGTGGGGCGGAAAAAGCAGAATTTCAATTTCTCGCCCAACAACGCATCAGTAGTATTGATATCTATTACACTGAACTCGCCACTACCTTTACTTGGGCCAAAACCTTAAACCTAAAATTAGATGACAGTGGATTTAAACAAGACTTACAACAACGTAGTCAAATTTTATACGATATTGTCATTTACATAGACAGTCGCAAAAAAGCCCTTGATGAACGCATGACCTACACCACGGAAGCCGATAAACCCGACCTAGAAACACAAGTGGTGGCATTGGCTCAGTTACAACGTTTTCTTCTGGCTAGTATGAATAATACCGTCACGCTAATGTCGGATTTTGGCTTAGACGTAACGGATTATAAACAGACCTTATTTGCAATGACTGGCGACATCAACGCCGATGTATTAGATGTCAATGTGGCTATGGGACTGTTCAGCCAATGGCTGGATTCTTTTAAAGATTGGGCCTTCGATAACTCCCCATCGCTACTGGTCAAATTGTTAGTGTTCTTAGCGATTTTATGGGTCACCCGAATTTTATCGAAAATCATCGCCAATCTTGTGAAAAAAAGCGTTTCGCACTCAAAAATGGACTTTAGTGTGTTAATGCAAGACTTCTTCATCTCCATAGTGTCAAAAGCCGTCACCTTTATTGGCTTGCTCATCGCTCTGTCTCAAGTTGGTATCAACCTAGGCCCGCTTTTGACCGGTTTTGGTGTGGCAGGGGTCATTATTGGCTTTGCATTACAAGATACCTTGTCTAACTTTGCGTCAGGATTAATGATTCTGATCTATCGCCCATTTGATGTAAAAGACTTGGTTCAGGTGGCGGGAATACAAGGCACAGTCAGCCACATGAGCTTAGTGTCTACGACTGTTCGCACGCTAGATAACCAAACATTAGTCATTCCAAATAATAAAATTTGGGGAGATGTCATTAATAATATGACCTCTGAACGAGTGCGACGTGTGGATATGGTGTTCGGCATTGGCTATGACGATGACTTTGATTTTGCTAAGCAAATAGCCATTAAAGTGCTAGAAAATCATGACCGAGTGCTAAAACACCCAGAGATGAATGTACGAGTACATACATTAAATGAGTCTTCAGTGGATCTTATCGTGCGACCTTGGGTAAGAACGGATGATTATTGGGATGTGTACTGGGATGTCACAGAAGAGATGAAACGTCAGTTTGATGCTAATGGCATTACTATTCCATTCCCTCAACGGGATGTGCATATTTACCAAACAGAGCAAGCGTAACCGCTCATATTGTGCATAGGATGCACTCCTATGCACTTATCTACCCTAGTAGAAGCCCTGCGCATATTATTAAAATTTTTGATTGTAGAATCACTACTTATCGAAAAATTCCGCCTTGTTTTCGAGCATTTTCCCAGCGCTATTTCTGAACACTTACTTAGTGTGATTGGTATGTAAAGGCAACGGACAAAAAACAATAGGCAAAGAAAAACCCCGAGGGCTAAAAGCCCATCGGGGTTTATTGTTTTACTTGCAGCAATCCGGCTACTAAAAAATGCTCCATGCATCTAGTCCATGATAGTGTGCTAATCCTAAGCTTAATCCTTACTCGCCATCCTAGCGGTGTCCAATGCCTTATCCTGGCAGACCAATATCCTTACTGGTATTACTCACTTATTCCTTGAGCGGTGTCCCTTACATCGTCCTGATGTTTATTCCTTCCTCTATCCTAGAGGTGTCCATTGCGTTCCGTTGCAAACTACCATCCTAGTAGCTTCTGTGTCCATACAATGTCCAAATATCCTTATCAACGCCATCCTAGTCGTTGTTCTTCATCCTGAAGAGTCCTTAAATGTCTGCTTCCTGCTGACAACTAAAGTTTCGCTGTTTTTAGCCCCGTATACAATGGATTATGACATTTAACTTTACTTTTATCCTATAGGCAAATCCGATATATGATTTAAAATCAACGACTTATAACAACAAAAAGGATATTGCGCATTCAATATTTAATTGTTTTCCTACGCTTTTGTAAGAGATCTCTTACACGGCGAATGGCACTTTACACCCCGCACTATTTGCTCTAATTAAACAGCATTCCATCCCTCACCATTCTGAGTTGACATTCCCCCTCATTCCTTACGATTGGCCAGCAGATCCATGCCAGCAAAATACATTTTTCATTATAAAAATCAGGGGTATGTCCCAAACAGAGAGGATGCCCATGAATAATTACACATCATGACTGAATAGGATTGCTATCCCACTCCAAGATACCGTATCCTTGCTCACAAACCAGTTGCGTAATAGCGACTAAAAAACACACTGTCATTATTAAGATGTTAGACGCGAGTTAACCCATGCATACAAACAACACCACGACACCTTCTACACCGCCAACGAAAGGCAATTTTTGGATGTTTTTTATCCCATCCATCCTCGGGCTATTCCTGTTTATGGCTCCTATCAGCTATGACGGAAATCTCACTATTCCCGTCGCTGTATTAGCAAAAACGCTCCAAGCAGCATTAGACAGTAGCTTAATCGGTATCGTGACATTCATCATTGCCAGCATGGCACTGGCCTCGGTTGCTTGTGCAATAAAAACGCCACCATTTATCGCCAATAGCCACTTCTTAACCGGGTTATTTAAACCATCACCACTATGGTTAGCGGTACGTGTCATTGGTGGTATCGCCGTCACTATGACCTACTTTCAAGTTGGACCAGAAGCGATTTGGGAGGAAAATACCGGAGGCTTAGTGTTGGATGGTTTATTGCCTACTCTGTTTTCCGTATTCATTTTTGCCGGCCTACTGCTCCCTTTACTACTCAATTTTGGCCTGCTTGAATTGTTCGGTACTCTACTGAGTAAAATTATGCGCCCCTTGTTTAACCTACCCGGACGCTCTGCTATCGACTGCATGGCCTCTTGGTTAGGTGACGGCAGTGTCGGTATTCTTCTCACCAGCAAGCAATACGAAAGTAAATTTTATACCCAAAGAGAAGCGGCGGTCGTCGGCACCACATTCTCGGCCGTTTCCATTACTTTTAGCTTGGTCGTGATTGCACAGGTAGAGCTAGAACACCTGTTTCTTCCCTTCTACGGCGCCATTTGTTTGGCTGGATTTGTCGCGGCAGTCATCATTCCACGCCTCCCCCCCCTTAGCCGTAAAAAAGATACCTTTATTGATGGGACAAAACCGAATCATGATGCCAATGCCATCCCACAAGGCCACAGTACATTTTCATGGGGCATGGATCTGGCTCTGCATAAAGCAGGACAAGTCACCTCATTTAAAAAAGTCATCTCTGAAGGGGTTAAAAACGCCGTTGATATGGTGTTTGGCGTACTGCCAGTGGTGATGGGGCTGGGCACAATTGCATTAGTTATTGCTGAATACACTTCCGTGTTCGCTATTCTAGGAAAGCCTTTTGTTCCCTATCTGGAATTATTGGCCATTCCTGAAGCCGCCGCTGCTTCCCAAACCATAGTTGTAGGTTTTGCCGATATGTTCATTCCGGCCATTCTTGCCGCTTCCATTGACAGCGAACTGACCCGTTTTGTGATTGCAGCAATGTCAGTCACTCAATTAATTTACATGTCGGAAGTGGGGGCTCTGCTGCTTGGCAGTAAGATCCCAGTAAATATCGGCGAGCTCTTTGTCATCTTCATTTTACGTACCTTGATCACCTTACCTGTCATCGCCGGTGTCGCCCACCTCATTTTCTAACCTCATAATGCCGTCCGATAGAGAGGTGATCTCTATCGGGCTTACCCTGTTCTAAAAGCAACTTTGCAACAAATTAGCTTGCACTCTGATGAGCCGCCTCCCAGCCCTGAATGGCCACTTTTCTATCACTTCCCCAACGAAACTGCCCCACATCACCATCACCACGAATCACTCGATGACAAGGGATCAAAAAGCCAATGGTATTGGATGCCACCGCGCTTCCCACTGCCCTCGATGCCTTTGGCGAGCCTATTGTATTGGCGATCTGCGAATAAGAAAATAATTGCCCTGACTGGCTTTTCATTAATGCTTCCCATACTTTTATTTGAAAGTTAGTGCCTTTCACTAGCAGGTGAACCTTATTGCCATTACCTGAAAATATCGTATTAGCAACCCCCTGTGCATCCGCAGGTGTAAACGTTGCCAGAGGCCATTGCTGCTTTAAGATCGCTTCTGTTTCTTTAGTATCATTATCCACAAACTGTAAAAAGCAGATGCCGCGTTCTGTCCATCCCACAACCGCATAACCAAATGGGGTATAAGCACAGCCAAAGAAAATCACCAATTGCGCCCCAAGGTTTTTTGCCTCCCCAGGAGTCATCGCCTCACAAGACACCAATAAATCATGTAGGCGACCAGTGCCCGATAAGCCAATATTGTCCGCAACTTGCAATAAATTCTGTGACGTCTTTAATTCTTGTAATGCCCTTTCTTTGGTCATGGATTGCATAAAACGTTTTGGCGAAATGCCGGCCCACTCGGTAAAAACCCGCTGCAGATGATATTCGCTAAGGTGCACCTGTTGGGCCACTTTGGCCAAACTCGGCTGTTGGTCTATATTTTGACGAATATATTCAATCGCTTTTTCTACCGTTTCATAATGACGTTGTTGATTGATATTCATGCCTGTCTCTTAGTAAATAACATCTTCTTCACAGAGAACCCTGTGACTAGCATAGTGCCTCCAATAACAAATAACGCACCAAATGCCGTGTTCCAACCCACTTGCTCATCTAAAAATAGATACCCCCATAGAATACCAAACAGCGGAATTAAAAACGTCACCGACAAAGCAGAAGGAGGACCAATATCTTCTATCAAACGAAAATAGAGTAAATAAGCCAGCCCTGTACATACCACACCAAGCAAAATGACGGAGATAGATATCTGTACATTAGGCATCTCTCTAATGGGTAAAAAAGGCAGCAATGGCAAGATAATGAGACACGCCGCCCACATGCTTCCGTGAGCATTATCAAACGAAGATACTTTAGGCGCGCTCTTGGCATAGTTACTGGCGATGCCATAGCAACACGCTGCCATCACCCCCGCCACTATCGCCCACTCTGAGCCTGATGCTAAGTGACCACGATCAAAGCCAACTAAAATTGACACACCAATCACACCACAGATCAACCCAAGTACCACTTTCAATGTTGGCAAGGTTCGTGAACATACAATGCTGATCGCCGCCCCCCAAATGGCAGCCGTAGAGTTCAATATTGACAGTATGGATGCTGGAAGAACTTGAGCTGCATAGGCGAATAACAAAAATGGCAATGCCGTGTTAAACAGACCAATAATAAAAAAGTGTTGCTTAAAACGAGCGAACTCAAGACGTTTCTTTAAATAAGTGGCCACCGCCAACAAACTCAGTGCCGCAAATAGGACTCTTGCTTCAATTAAATAAGCCGGTCCCAGTGCGTTTGCTGATATACGCATAAATAGGAATGAGCCACCCCAAATAGCGGCCAAAGTGATGAGCCGTAGCATGCTGGTTAAAGTCAAAATAATACGCCTTCTGTGCTGAAAAAAGAGAGCAAAATATTGCTTGAGTAAAGTGTGAATGCTCACGGGTTAATGCTCAACCCGATTCTTGCGCAATTCATTCCTATAAGCTCTCTTTATCACAGCGAGAGATGAAAACTTATGTATTCCATTTGCATAAAATTATGACTAACCTCACACCACCGAACAACTCATTAACATTTTTCACTTTAGGTCTACTCAATTCAAACGTTTTGTTAAACAATGGGTTAGGAAGATAAACAGACTATTCTTGGTATAAACATACAGCCAAGCTAACCATTCTAAGTAACATTTACTGAGAGGGATTTCAGCCGATGAAAAAAATAAGTTTAGCTGCTTCACTCATGTTTGCAGTATCAACGGCCTCCATAGCCGCCGATACCAATGCACATGAGCCACATTTTTATGGTGGCATTAATTTAGGCATGACCAGTTGGGGCAGTCTTGGCTCAGACGTGACCAATGCAACAGGTATTGATGATTCAAATGTTTCTTGGGGAGGGTTTGCTGGCGTACAAACTTTACCATGGCTTGCTTTTGAGTTCGGCTACCAAAACTTAGGTGAAGCTGATTTAAAAAATGTTTCCGGTAGCTATGATGCGCAAACCATCAATCTTACCGCCAAATTTTCCTACGATGTGGCTCCGCAACTGGCTATCTATGGCAAATTAGGCACGCAATGGTATGACTGGAATGCCAATGGCTCAGGTGTTTATTCAAATGATAATGGATGGACCCCTCATTTAGGAGCAGGACTTGCTTACGAATTCAACAAAAACTGGTCTGGCGCACTAGACTATACATGGTACAACGACATTGGTGGCCCTGATATCAGCTATTTTGGTATTGCGGCAATCTACCACTGGCGCTAAAAACAACACAACCTGATTTTAATTTGCTGTCCAAAATGGATGGATAGCGCTTATTTCACACAGGAGGATGACTGTGAAATATAAAGTAATCGCATTAGCTGTCAGTAGTGCCCTTTTAGTGGCATGTGGCAGTGACAACAACAATAGTGTTGAGGCTGAAAGTTACACCACAGTACAAGCATTTGACGGTGCTGTACGCTATTTAGATACCTTTATGACGTGTGGCAGTGAGCCTGAGGTGTTTATTGGTGAAACGGGTGGTGAGGGTAAAATTCTCATTGGTGAAGGTAACTTCCCTCTGTTTGATGAAGACCCTACCCAGTGTGATTTCTCGTTTAGAGAAGATCCTAACTTTGGTAGTAAAGAAGCCATTGATGAAAGCAACAGCAAACCCATGCCTAACGTGGCATACTCTGTGCCTGGATCGCTCATCGTTGCCGGAGAGCCTATTGCAGGTACCCCATTTACCACGCTAATTGCTAAACGCTTGCAAGAACAGCCAGATACCGAGTTAGATGAGATTATTGACTCCGTATTTGAAGAGAGCTTTCCTGCAGGTACAGACTTAACCGATACGCAAAAATCCCAATTACTCAGCGACCCGAGTACAGCCCTAGCCAGCATGGATGAGCAAACCTCAGCCAACGTACAAGCTTCAACAATTATCCTATCTGATGCGCTTATCGCACAGCCCGACAAAGATTCTTCTGACCTCACTAACGTGACAAAAACATTGGCCACAACGTTAGCCGCTGACCCCAACTTTCCGGTCAACGAAGATGGCAACCCAACCTATGTTGATGTCTCTGAAGAGTTGAAGGACGACACTAACTTTGACGATGTTGTGAATACGGAACCTGGAGATGCAGAAATACCTGATGATGCACTCGTACCAGGTGAAGAACTCCCACCTGAAGAGCCAGAGGAATTACCACCAGCAACCGGTGGCGGCGGCACAACAGGCTAAGTTCAGCCTGCTTTAGCAACGCCTCTTAACGGAGGCGTTTTTACAGGTTTCACCGTACTTATTACCCTCCCATTTGTACCTTAGGATAGGGATGTTCCTATGCACAATACGCCTTTGCGCACTGTTGTTTTTTGTCTGCTTAGCACACTCAGTTATCCCGCCCTCGCTCAGGTGGATGTTTTGCCTTCCCAACAAGGCTTTAGCGGATTAATTTTCACTCCTAACGCACAAACTCTTGCCACAGGTAAAGGGAGTGCTTCATTTGGTCAAGGTGTGCCCTACCGTGGTCGTATTTCTGAGTTGGATTCTTGGTATGTTAATGCGGGAGTCTTTCCGCACCTTGAAGTAGGGGGGCGAATTGTTACTCAAGAATACCAATCCAATTGCTATACCGAAGGTTGTGGGATACGCGACCTCTCCGCCACTGCCAAGTTTCAGCTTCCCTATTTACAGGATATTACCGGTTTTAACCTCGCCTTTGGCGCACAAGATATTGGCGGTGCCGCCAGTAATTTCGATGCCTACTTTGTGGTAGCGGATACCCAAGTAGATGCCTTGAGCTTACGCTTAAGTGCCGGTTATGGTAAATCCGATCTAAGCCTTGGGGTATTGGATGGTCCCTTTGCCGGCGCCGAATGGCAACCCTTTGATTTTGTTCAGCTTGCAGGGGAATATGACGCGCAACAATTCAATGCTGCGCTACGTGTCATGACCCCACAAGATGCGCTCCCTTATGGCGCACAATTTGCCGCCCAATATCAACTTTACTCAGGGCACGATAACCAAGATCAAACCTTATGGGCAGTCAGCGCTTCGGTGCCCTTTTTTGGCGAAACATTTACTCGCAAAAAATACTCACAAATCAAACCAGATACACAAACTCAAATAAACAGTGAGCTTGCTAACGCTGACAGCAACAGTATGACGCAGCTTATTGGTCAACTTGAGCAGGAAGGGTTTGTGAATATCCGTGTGGGTTCCAATCTAGATACGCTCGTCATCGCCTTAGAAAATAAACGTTATCAGCACAATGACATCGATGGCGTAGGGGTCGCCTTAGGAATCATCGCGGCCCACTCAGGTGAAGGGATCTTTGCTGACTTGCCTCGGGGCAACCGCCACGCGCAAAAACTGCAACTGATTTTACTGCACAATAAATTGCCCATGCTGGCAATTAATACCGAACTGCAATGTTATCGTGATTTTCTAAAAACAGGCATTGAATGCCAACACCTTGAGTTCTCTAACCAATCCCTTACCGCTAAGCTAGAACAGCCCCATTGGCACTATCAAACCAGCAATGATGGCTTTGCTTATAGTGAGCTAACTTTTACACCCGTAATGAATTACGCAGTCGCCACTGAGTATGGATTTTTTGATTACTCCATTGGACTCGGTAGTAACCTCTACACTCCATTATGGAAAGGCGCGGCTATCGATGTACGCCATATTTTGCCCATCGCCAACAGTGATGACTATGACGATGGCTACTATCAAAGTAGTGCACTGCAAAACGAAATAGACCGCGCATTGCTTCATCAGGCTTTTCGTTTGCCTGCAGATATGATGACTCAATTTAGCTTTGGTGTTATTCGCAGTGATTATTACGGCGCGCAAAATGAGACACAATGGTACAGTGCTCAAGGTATGCATAACCTAGGTTTTGAAGCAGGCTATTTTGAAAGTGACAATCGTACAGAAAGTGAAGCGCGCACACCATTGCTAGCCCATTATCGTTTCTCTATGGCGCAGTGGAACTGGCAAATGCAAGTGCAAGGAGGAGAGTTTTGGGGCGGAGATCAAGGGGTCAAAGCCACCTCTAGCCACTGGTTAGGAGACACTCGTCTGGATGCGTCTTATCTCAACAGTGAAAAAGAGCAATTTGTTACTCTCAATATCGCCATTCCGCTCACCTTTTGGCGCGGCATGAAACCGGATTACTTCACTGTGCGAGGAGCAAGTGAGTGGAACTTTAGCGTACAAACTCGTGTCGGTGAAACTCATAATCAACTCAACACTGGGCTTGGACAAGACGCCAATAATTATCACAATCTTGATAGGCAATACTTTGATAGAGCTCGGCTCAATCCAAACTATTTTACCCATAATCCGCTACGCCTAAGAAACGCCTATTTACGCTATCTCGATGAAGTGCGTTATCCTTAATGTCGTCTAATGACGATTTCAAGAGGCCTTTGGTAACAAAGGCTTCTTGCCCTCGTAAGAGGCGCTAGTGCCTCACTTGCGGCATAACAAAGCTGCTAAAACTGAACGCCAGTAATGCAAAAATACACTTCACCACACCGAGTTTCCCATCCAGACAGCCAATATTACTCACGAATCAGCATCGTGATCGGCAGGATCATCCATCCGCCCTTTCCACATTTGGGCTTTTTGCTCATCGGCTAATGGATTTTCTGGTGACTGATACCAATTCACCAAAAACATCTGCGCTCTCAAGCAACGTCGATTGGCTGCGTGTTCAATTAATTGCAAGCCTCTATCCATATTACTTCTAACACCAAAACCTTCAAATAACGCTATGCCTTGTTCGTATTCCGCTTGTTCATCTCCATTAAGGGCATCTAACGCGTTTTTCCAATATTGATACTTATCTTGAGAGACGACATCCTGTGCTGATGTATCACACACACGGATGATCCCTTCTATCCCCTCTCGACTCTCTTGTAGCGCAGCTTTCTCATACCAATAAACCGCCTCTTTTGAGTGCTTACGCTCTTTTTCTTTACCGAGCTCTAATTGAGTAGCAAGATGGCCATTTTCGGCAAACGCCACTCTTTCTTTATGACGCCTTACCCTCTCCGCCTCTTCAATACGAGATTGTTTTTGCGCTTCTACCCTTTTTTGTTCAGCCCGCCTCGAACGCCTAGAAAACCACTTTGCTATGCCAAAAAAAACCACCATAAACAGCACGATCATAGCAAGGGTAGTAATTATCTCAGTGACTGTGTCCATACAGTGCTCCCATCCCACAAAAATTAAGCCTACCTGACACAATAACCATCATAATAATTAACGGTTCAGGCTAGCGGGTTATCCCGTATTTTTACGGCGCTATTGGCTGAAAGTATTCTTATTTTGATGGTTACAAATCCATGTCTGCGACCCAAATATCATCTAATTATAGTGCAAGCAGAGCTTTTCTCTGTTCAAACGCTATTTCCAAGACAAAAAAAACCAGAGATAAGGGAATACCTTCTCTGGTTAATAGGACAAATACACCACGTATTGGGTTTAGCTGATTAAAACGCAGCTAGGTTTATGGCTATTGCTGCGCTTGTATCGCCTCAATATAAACTTGCTGTACCCCCGGCACATTGAGCCCTTTACCTTCATCCACTAAAGCCAAAGCTTTAGGAATATTGTTGTCTTGCACTGCTTGACGAATGGCCTTGTGATAATAGTCTTGTGTCGATTGTTCGACGCTACTGTGCAGCGACGGGTTTTGTGCATCTGATGGTTCAACACTGGCGCTAACCGCACTGACTCCTGATACTTCCACCACCAACTTACCGCTTGTCACATGCGCTGTAGGGATATCTTTTAGCTCAGGCATATGCCCGCCCTGCCCCTCAACCATAGCGCGATAGGGATCAACACGGTCAGTGGTTTTAGCTAACTCTGCCGCTGTTGTATAAATGAGTAGAGTGACGGATTGTTGATTCACAGGCGGAGTAAATCTCACCTCGGCAACCAAACGATCTCCCCAAGCTAAACGTGGTCTTTGATATTCAAAGATTGAAGCATCATATCGCTCGATCACTTCACCTTCTTCGCTCACCAACAGCATTTCTGGCGAGAAAAATGCCTTATCCACCATATTACTGGTCACAGAAATATCTAACGGTCCACGATTTGCGGGAACGTCCAGGGCGACGACTGGGCTATCAATGACGCTATTACTCAACACTTGAGTATTGTCATCAATGGTCACCATAGCTTGAGTATCAAGCTTTAAAGATGACTTATTAAGCGAGGTGATTGATGTGGCGACGGCCTGCGTCCCAACTTGATGAATTGTTTGTTGGGTAGCACAACCACCTAGAGCCACACAACAACTCAAAAATAAGGCTGGTACTTTCATGGGGGGTTTCCTTAGTTATTTTTTTAATCGCTCTCGCATCCAATTGCATATTTATAACAAAACCATGTTTATAACAAATACAAATGACGTAAAGCCCTTAAAAAAACAGCCGACCCTAGGTCGGCTATTGAATAAACCTAACTTACACTAAGTGTGTTGTATTACCACCAAGCTTCTACTTGGATGCCCACAACAAAATCATTGTCAGAGCCTGCCCCTGTGATATTGCCGTTGCCATCGGTAACTTCACCAAAGCTGTCATTTTCAAGATCCATCAGGTAGCTACCATATACACGAATTTCAGGTCGCGCCCAGAAGCTATCACCCATTGCCCATGCTTGAGCAATCGTTAACTTAGCACCGCCAAAGTCTACGTCGTCCACCTCACCGGCATTATATCCCGCTTCAAACACGGTACGCATAGTGTCATTCCACTTATACATTGGACGAACAACCACCGAGTATTGGCTTGAATCGTGTTTATTCGATCCTAAGTCAGAACCGGCAAGGTAGGCCAATTGGTGACCCATTTCCCAAGAATCGCCAAAGTTCATTACACCCCAGTTAAGGATACGGTAACCAAGGCCATCGTTTTGATTGCCTGAACGGTCATAATAAGTACCAGCACCCCATAGGTTCGCCATTTGTACGCCATAACCTGCAGTACCAACCTGAACAACCGTTTGGTTAAAGCCATTACTCATGTTTTGGTGAATAATACCAGTAGCAAGTAGACCGTTATCACCGTCGTACTTACCATTTTCATTTTCTGTGGAGAAGTTATAAGCAAGAGCAACTTCTAACGTCGCATCAGACCATAGACCAATGTTAGCTAAACGCGCATCAGCAATATAACCGGCTCCATTGCTGTCTTCTCCATCTTGAATAAGAGCTAATGAAAGTTTTTGGTTACCTAAAGAGATATTTTCAATACCACCACCAGTACCAGAGGTATTTAAGAAGTAAAAGTCAGTGATGTGGATGTCTTTACGTTGGTAATACGTTTTACCAGCCCAAAGGGTTGCATCACGGTCAAATGCCAGCACACCTTTTGCTTTGACAGCAAACTGAGCAACGTTAAAGTCACCATCTTCCCAACCATTTGCACCATTAGCACCAGAGGCGATCATTGACTCAAGACGCCAAGTTTGTTCACCGGTTTTCAGGTCTTGAGCAAATCCAAACTCAGAGTAGTTGTCATTTTCATTACCAAGACGACCCACACCATTTTTCATGAAGGAGACGTCGCCACCATCACTACCACTGATACCAGTGCCAGCACGCATATAACCATTGAAATCTACAGCCAAAGCTGAAGTTGAAAGTAGGGCAGCAGAGACTGCAGCTGTTAGTAGGTTTACCTTTTTCATTCTCGTTAACTCCCGAAACGATTATTTTTATTTTTTTACATTCTTAATTATCCAAAGAATGTTCAGTGCGAAGACTGCTTGCATTCGACTAACACTGATAATAGAAGGATTGAACGGTGTCGTTGTCCTCCTCCCTATGCAAAATGACGGGGGAGGGAGAGTAGGCTGAGAAGGGCGTAGAAAGTGCTACTTGTCTAACCAGTCACACTATTAGGGAGGAGATATTCAGTGACTGACGATAAGGATCACACTGAGGGAGAAGCAATATAGGATCTAGGTCTCTATTTGAAAGTTCCCCGGATTTGCGACGAATTTTTGTAAAAAAACCAGTTTCGTGATGGAAGTCCCATCCATTGAAAATTCTAAGCCAGTGACGGATATTCACCCCTCAATTGATATATTTGCGCAAGTAATCCCTTTATATTCCCTATGACATAGGTTGAGCATAAAAAGACAAAGCCCTGCTAAGCTCTAGACACGCATAGTATTTTATCTGGACACCCACAGATTTTTTCTAGGCACACATAGTCTCTATTGCGTTAACAAGCGAAACCTTTTAACTTAATACTCAAACCATTCACAAAATAAACAAAGACTTAAACAAAGAATGAATAGCAATAAATCGCGCCCCTATCCACTCGGCGCTGAATTAGATGAAAGTGGATGCAATTTTTCTATTCATGCTCCTAGCTGTAAAGTGATCTCTTTGGTTGTGTTTAACTCCAACACCGAGTTCGACACCTACCCGCTCACGCAAAGCTACGCTGGCATTAAGCACATCTATGTCGCTGGTGTTCGCGCCGGCCAAGAGTATGGTTTTATCGTTCATGATCAAAATGATAAACCTATTTTGTTATCTGACCCTTATGCTAAAGCGATCAGTAAACCCCTGCACTATCATGCCCCTTTCACCAGTGAAAAAAGCTGGTTTATGGCAAAATCAGTGGTGGTGGACTCTACGTTTGATTGGCAAGACTCACAGCATCCACGTTTACCCCGCAGTGAAATGGTCTTATTCGAAACCCATACCAAAGGACTGACTAAGCTCAATAAAAAAGTCCCAGCCCAACATCAAGGAAAATACTTGGGACTGGTGAGTCAAGAGATGTTGAGCTTTTATAAGCAGCAGAAAATCAATTGCTTGCAACTTCTTCCTGTTGCCGCTTGTATGCATGAGCCTCACCTATTAGATATGGGCATGGTCAATTACTGGGGTTATAACCCTTATGTATTTATGGCCCCCGACCCTCGCTATGCCGAAGTCGATGCCGTTCATGAGCTAAAAACCACCATTCGTGAACTGCACAAAAATGGCATTGAAGTGATCTTAGACGTTGTTTACAACCATACCGCCGAAGGGGGTGACGGTGGCTTAGTGTTTAATCTAAAGTTGCTAGATAACCAGTACTATCTAAAACATGGCTGTCACTACGCTAACTTTACCGGTTGTGGTAACACTGTTGATCTTAACTATCAGCCTGCTTTAACCCTGGTCATGGACACCCTACGCTATTGGGTACAAGAGTATAAAGTCGATGGTTTCCGCTTTGATCTTGCCGCTACCTTAGGTCGCAACGGTGATAATTTTTATCGCGAAGCCGCTTTTTTTAAAGCGGTCGCACAAGATCCGATTTTAAAAGAGACCAAACTCATTGCTGAACCTTGGGATATTGGTCCTAATGGTTATCAGGTTGGTAATTTTCCTGACGGTTGGAATGAATGTAATGATAAGTTCCGCGACATCACTCGCAGTTTCTGGCGCGGAGATAATGGTTTTTTAAAAGAGTTTGCCACTCGTATCATGGGCTCTCGTGATATTTACAGTGCCAGTCGCTGGCCTCATAAAATGACCATCAACTACATCACATATCACGATGGATTCACTATGCAAGATTTGGTTTCCTACAAGATGAAACACAATGAAGCAAATGGTGAGAATAATCATGACGGTCATGGTGATAATCGTTCAGATAACTTAGGCATTGAGGGAGAAACTCAGTGTAGTGACATTATTTCACTACGAGAACAACGAAAACGTAATTTCATGGCCAGTTTACTGTTTTCTTTCAGCATACCGCATATTTTAACCGCCGATGTTGTTTCTCACACTCAACAAGGCAACAACAATGCCTATTGTCAGGACAACTCATTAAGTTGGTTAAATTGGGATCTCAAACCCCATGCAGAAGCATTCAAACGCTGGCTTGCCAATATGCTTGATGCACGTCGCCAACACATGGTGCCATTTATAGAAGCCTTTAGCGGTGAAACTCGCAATGACAATCGCGTTAGCTGGCATCGTCCAGACGGCAACCTAATGGAAATGGATGACTGGAATCAACTCAATGCGGTCTCTTTGAAGCTGGGTATTGGTCAGCATGGGGCTGAGCTGCTCTATTTTATCAACCAATCACAAACGCCCGCTCGATTTAAATTACCCGATGGTGGTAAAGAGCGATGGACACTAATTTGTGATACAACCGAAATAGAAAGCGGTGTGGGAGACATTCGTCAAGAGATGCTCATACAGCCTCAATCTATGGTGATCCTCAAAGCAACAGGAGCGGCAAAAATCCTTCCGGTTAAGCAACAAATCCTTGAAGCTTAACGATAAGTTTATGACCTCGGTAGCCTGCCGAGGTCAACCAAGCCGTGCTCGAAACACATTCTAACAATTTATAAAACCTTGTTAATGGATGCTACAGCTCATGTCACCACTGCCTCCCATAAAAAACATCAAAGCAAAATACACCTTTATATCAAGCAAACAAAAAAGAGAACTTGATCACACTTTAAAAGTGTATATGATTGGCTTTAGATCTAAAGCGAACAAAAAACAACCATAAATATTATGGCGCTTGGCACTTCTATAAAAGAATTAATAACGAACTCAGTATGGCTCTCCCAAGAACAATTATTCGGCTTCTGCGACCTTATGTCATCGCACTCATCGCGGTATTAATCTACGTCGCATATCAACATTATCTCAGCATCGAAAATGATGTCATTAAACAGTCCAATGCTAACTTGAGGACGGCCAGTACTCTCATCCAAGAGCAACTAAAAAGTAGTGTCACCAATATCGCTTCTTTGAACCGTTCTTGGCAATTAGATGATGCTGCAGATGCCAACCATCATGCCGTAGAAATGATCAACAATATCGAGAATTACAATGATATTCTCCGCTATGATTCCATCAATAATACCGCCCTATCTGAATTACAAATTTATGCGGCACAGATAAATCACACTCAGCCACAACCTATTGATATGTCTGCGGCTACCCGCTGGACTGATATGAGGTTTGTGCCATACCATTTCCAAATATCAAATATTTATCAAAGCCACACCGGGCGCTGGGTAGTGGCTGTGCGTGAAAGCCATAGTACCCGGAAATTTCAATACATTGTTGAGTTTGATTTATGGTTTATGAGCCAAGCTTTAATTGATCTCAGAACATTAAACAGTGGCAATGTTTTTGTGGTAGATAGGGCAACAGGACAAGTCATTTTACATCCGCACCCTAACCGTATAAACGAAATTGCCAGCGTCTATAAATACGCTATTGCAGGAGAAATACAGCAAGACGATAGAAGTTCACCGGTAAGTTACTACTTTGCCGATAAGCCAAGCTACCACTTTAAGGCTGATGGGCAATTACCTAACCATAAACTGGTAGGAGCGATTGATTACTTTTATCAAGGCCAACCTAAGTTGGCGGTCTATAATGCCCGCAACAATCTCAACTGGATCTATTTTTCCGCAACTTCTCGTGAAAATTTGCTTGCGCACAGTTATTCACTATCGCTGATTGGCGTATTAGCGATCACTTTATTGCTTATTGCTTCTGTATTTCAATACCTTAATAGGCAGTTACAAATAGAGTTAACCCAACTGGCACATTCCACCAACTTGCTTGAATTTAAAAACCAAGTAAACCGCTTATTGTCTCGATTTTGCTCAAGGCATCGAGTGCAATTGTGCTTATATCATAGCGACAGTCACGCCTTTTATAGCGTTGGTTACCAGTGTGAAGAGCGTGCTATCACTATCGATCAGCAATATGCTAAACAGTTAATGAATGGCAAAGTCGCCTATATTCGTAATATCAATCACGATCGCTTGGCCAGCCAAGTTCAAGTTGAAAAATCCTTTTACCGCATCCCACTGCTCGGTCAAAATGGCTTATTAGGTGTGATCTTTATTGAAAGTAGAACCCAAACCTACACCTACTTAATTCAATTACTGCAAACCTATATTGAAACCTCATTAAGTAATGTGTTGTTTCATGAGCAAGTGTCTTTGCGTGATAGCATTACCAATCAAGATAATTTATTCACATTACGAGATAAAATTAACCGCTTTAAAGAACATGATAATGTGTATTTAATCTCCATCGACGTGGATGATATTAAGCTGATTAACTATCAATATGGCTACGCGTGTGGGGATCAGTTAATTTTAGAATTAACCGATATCATCAACCAGCACTTCCCTATGTCATCAACACTATCAACAGCACGCTTCAGTGGGGATGAGTTTTGTGTGCTTTTCCAGGCTGACAATCAAATTCACGCCTATACCCTTGCCGATAAACTGCGTAAATCCGTTGCCAAACATCACTTTATGTTTGATACCACTCGCATTCAATTTACCGTTTGCATCGGCATCACTGCAATGCACAGCAGCGTAGACGAGACAGTCAGTGCCTCACGAAAAGCTATAGATAAAGGCAAGAATAAAGGGAAAAACCTTGCCATAATGAGCGCAGTGCATTAAAACTTGCCATCTGAGATTGGATCTTGCCATTGTATCCCTTTGACAAGATCTGCCCTCTCGCGTCATGGTCATCTCATCATTAATGATATAAACCTATCCATGCCATCGGCAGCTGTATATCAATCGCCGTAAGTCACTGTAAAGCGTCTACAATAGTATGGATCTCATTATTTCCCCCTGATGGCTTTGACCTTTACTTTGTCTTCGCACCCATCGAAAACGTTGGATTACTCTATGTACAAAATCTTTGAAGGATTTACCAAAGCCTTTCCCAAACATGAACCCGGTCAGCCACCCAATACTGTGATCGCTTTCTGTCGCTACTATACCAAAGGCTTTGAAAAGCCACTGCTGTTAATGGCACTCCTCAGCACCATAGTCGCTATTGTGGAGGTCTCTTTATTTGGCATGATGGGAAAACTCGTTGACTGGCTAGGCTCAAGTAACCCTGACACCTTTTTGCAAGACAATGCCAGTACGCTCATCACTTATGGCGCATTAGTGCTTATTGTTATGCCCATACTGGTGACACTGCACTCGCTGATTCAGCATCAAACTTTGCTGGGCAATTATCCGATGTCGATTCGCTGGATGGCTCACCGCTACCTATTAAAACAAAGCCTCTCCTTTTACCAAGACGATTTTGCCGGAAGAATTGCCACAAAAGTCATGCAGACCTCCCTTTCTGTGCGTGAAACGGTAATGAAAACACTCGATGTCTTTGTCTATGTTTGCGTGTACTTTACTTCTATTATCGTGTTGTTGGCCCACGCAGATTACCGCCTCATGTTACCTATGTTGGTGTGGCTTTTTGCTTATATCGCTATCCAAATTTACTTTGTACCAAAATTGAAAAAAGTCTCTTCAGAACAAGCAGATGCACGTTCTACCATGACAGGGCGCATTGTGGATAGCTACACCAATATCGCCACCGTTAAGCTGTTTTCTCATAGTAAACGAGAAACACAATACGCCGAGAAAGGCATGCAAGGGTTTCTTGATACCGTGTATCGTCAAATGCGCTTGGTGACGGGCTTTAATGTCATGGTAGAAATCGTCAACTACGTATTAGTGTTTGCCATCGCGGTCATTTCAATCATGTTATGGATGGATAGCGCGATCTCGGTCGGAGCTATTGCCATCGCCATCAGTTTGGCACTACGTTTAAATGGAATGTCCATGTGGATCATGTGGGAAGTGGGGGCGTTATTTGAAAATATGGGCACTACGGTGGATGGTATGGCGACACTGTCAAAACCCATAGATATTGAAGATAAACCCGACGCCAAACCTATCCAAATGAAAAATGGTGGCATTGAATTTTCCGATGTGAGCTTTCATTATGGTGAAAATAAAGGGGTGATCAGCCACCTTAACCTCAACATAAAACCGGGTGAAAAAGTCGGCTTAGTGGGGCGCTCTGGAGCTGGGAAATCAACACTGGTCAATCTGTTGCTTCGTTTCCATGATGTTGAAGGGGGGAAAATCAGCATTGACCACCAAGATATTAGTGCGGTTACTCAAGACTCTTTACGCAGTAATATTGGCATGGTCACTCAAGATACTTCGCTGCTACATCGCTCTATTCGCGATAATATTTTATATGGAAATCCTGATGCCAGTGAGGAAGAGTTAATCGCAGCGACCACACAAGCCCATGCTCACGACTTTATCAAAACCTTAACCGACCCCTTTGGCAATGTAGGTTACGATGCTCAGGTGGGTGAACGTGGGGTGAAACTGTCAGGGGGGCAACGTCAGCGTATTGCTATTTCTCGCGTATTATTAAAAAATGCGCCCATACTGGTGTTAGATGAAGCAACTTCGGCATTAGATTCAGAGGTTGAGTCTGCCATCCAAGAAAGTCTCAACGAGTTGATGGAAGGTAAAACTGTTATAGCCATTGCCCATCGCTTATCTACCATTGCCGCTATGGATAGACTCATAGTGATAGACCAAGGGCACATTGTAGAGCAAGGCACGCACCAACAACTAATAAAAGGTAACGGTATTTACGCTCAATTATGGGCGCACCAAACCGGCGGGTTTATCGCTCAATAACCTTATTAGTTTAAGGTTAAAAGAGTGGGGTTAGACGAGGCGAAATGCCTCTCTAACCCCTTGGCGCTATTGCTAATAATTCCATTAATCACACTAAGTAAGTGTTCAGAGATAGCGCAGGAAAAATGCTCGAAAACAAGGCAGAATTTTTGATAACTCGTTATTCTACAACCAAAAATTATAACGCCGTTATCGAGTATTTTAACAAGCTAGAATGACCCGTTATTTGGTAAAATTGATATCACTATACGGCATTTTGCACGTTAGTATCCTGAATGGATTCGGTATTAAACGTAAAGAAAGCATCCATCCAATATAATACGGTGGCAGAGTCCAATACCTGTGAGGATTGTTGCACAATAGAGCGATAATGGGCTTCACTGAGTTGTGATTTTCGTCTCTCTATCTGCTCTTTCATAACTTGGGGCGTCAATTCAGGATGCCCCTGCACCGTCAATAAATGGTTATCCTTTGCCAGCATAAAATTTGCACAAAAATCACTGGATGCAATCACCCGCATCCCTTTTGGCACTGTCACCACCTGATCTTGATGGATAATCAACATTCTTAACCGATCAATAGACAAGTTCATCCATCGTTTTTGAGTCACGACATTGACTTCATGGTTACCTAACCCCCATCCTTTTGGCGAACGTTCAACGGTACCACCTAGGGCTCTAGCAATGAGTTGATGACCAAAGCCAATACCCACCTGGGGCTTACGTCGCGCCTCACAACGCAAAGTCCATTGCATTAAATCTATAATCCAAGGAGCGTTATCATAAGCATTCGCTAGGCTACCAATAATAATATATCCATCACACTCATCTAACTGCGGAAGATGCTGATTATAAGCGTCATATTCAAAAAAACGGATATCCCTATTAACCGAATGTAAAGCGCTACAAATCAGAGTGGAATATGACCTGTTAGCCGTGGAAAATTCTGCATCCAAATACCCACAAATTAATATCCCTATTTTCATTGGTCACCTTCACTTATTACAGTCGAAAACGTTAAAGAAAAAGCCATGAAAATTGCTATGGCAATCGTTAACAAAAATGCCTTTTCATTGTTACGAGTATAGGCACATATTCGTCAATACCATGAATCATTCACAGAAAAATCAACCACAAAACTTAAGCTTAAACTTGAACGCTGCTCACATATTGACAATATATGCGCTTTATTTAATAAGATATCGTCCTTCTCATAATTACTCAGTGTCGGCGAAGCGCTCAACCGTTTAAAGGCATGATAACGCATAAAAACCCACAGTAGTTGCATGAGCGATGAATAAAATCCCCTAATATGCAGTTTGAATGAATATTTCCAGCTTGATTCAGTACGCTATGTCTGTATTGTGACGGAATAATCATATGGCAAGGGATGCATTATTTATGCTGCTGATACGTCCAATAACAGCACAAGATCGCCAAGGGTTGGCGGAACTGGCAAAACAAACAGGAACTGGGTTTACCTCTATGCAGGACGATCCCATTCGTATCGAAAAAATGATCGAAGAGGGGTGCCGTGCATTTGATAGCGATGCCACATTAACGGATGGCTACTACCTATTTGTAGCAGAAGATCTGCAACAACAAAAACTGGTGGGCACTTGCGCTGTACAAGCGGGAGTGGGCCTGCAAGACCCCTTCTACAGTTACCACTTAGATACCACGGTTCATTCGTCTCGTGAACTTGATGTATACAATAAAGTTCAAACATTAAGCCTAAGTAACTTTCATACAGGATGCACAGAACTGTGTACTTTGTTTCTACTACCCGACTCCAGAAAAGGCTATAACGGCCATTTACTATCGAAGAGCCGCTTTTTATTTATGGGGCAAAATCAACAGCGATTTGATCCTACCGTGATCGCTGAAATGCGTGGTTTTAGTGATGAAGAAGGCAGTTCACCGTTTTGGGAAGGGCTCGGCAGGCACTTTTTTAATCTGGATTTCGCCATCGCAGACAAGCTATCTATGCATGATAAAGTGTTTATTGCAGAGCTTATGCCCAAAAACCCTATTTACACCAACCTACTCCCAGAGACGGCTCAAGAAGTGATTGGCCATACCCACCCACATACTTTGCCGGCGCGAAAACTTCTTGAGTCTGAAGGATTTCGTTTCAATCACTATGTGGATATTTTTGATGCGGGGCCAATGTTAGAGTCCCAAGTACAAGATATTCGAGCGGTACGAGAGCAAAACACCGCAGTGGTCAGCATTGCCACTAATGTCAGTGCCAGTGACACCGTCTACTTAGTCAGCAATGGACAAGTTAAGCATTTCAGGGCGCTTGCGACTAAAGCGGTACACATTGAAGGGGATAACATCATTATGGATTCAGCACTGGCGGATACATTGCAGTTAAAAGCCGGAGATCGCGCCCCATTTGTGCCTCTTTTTAATCATTTAGCCGAGCAAGAGTAATGCAAGGAAGAAAGATGAATACCTCAACACACTATATTGAAGCAAATTTTGATGGACTCGTTGGCCCCACTCACAACTATGCCGGGCTTTCCGACGGAAATCTTGCATCAAAGAGCAATAAAACTAAGGCGTCTAACCCAAAACTGGCCGCCAAAGAAGGCTTAAAAAAGATGAAGGCCTTACATGATCTCGGCATGACTCAAGGCGTTATTGCACCACTAGCACGCCCAGACATTGGGACACTCCGTCAACTGGGTTTTACAGGCAATACCGCGTCCGTGCTAAAGCAAGTGGCGAAACACTCCCCTGCATTATTAGCTGCATGTAGCTCAGCATCCAGTATGTGGACCGCGAATGCCGCCACCATTTCGCCAAGTCGCGACACTCAAGATGGTAAACTGCATTTTACCCCCGCCAATTTAATCAACAAATTTCATCGCTCCATAGAACACCCACAAACAGGACGAATTTTATCGGCGATGTTCCGTGACCCTAACTATTTTACCCATCACAAAGCACTGCCTTCCAGTCCGTACTTTGGTGACGAGGGAGCGGCCAACCACACGCGTTTTTGTCATGCTTACGGTGATCACGGCGTCGAGTTTTTTGTTTTTGGAGAAAGTGCATTTAATGCGGCATTAACTAAACCTAACCGTTTCCCGGCCAGACAAACTTTAGAGGCAAGCTCAGCCATTGCTCGAAAGCATGGACTATCAGCTAATAAAGTTGTTTTTGCGCAACAAAACCCACAAGTTATCGACGCGGGTGTCTTCCATAATGATGTGATTGCCGTTGGTAACCGAGATGTGTTGTTTTGCCATGAACACGCCTTTGTTCATAAAGATAGCGTGTATCAGGATTTAACTACCGCTCTTGAACAACCGTTGAACATCATTGAAGTACCAAATTCGGCCGTCTCAGTGGCTGATGCAGTAACGAGTTACCTATTTAATAGCCAATTGTTGAGCCTGCCATCAGGTGAAACGGCATTAGTTATCCCTAGAGAATGTGAGGAGCACCAAAACGTAGCCGACTACTTATATTCACTGATCGCAAGTGGCTCGGGTATTGATAAGCTATTGTGCTTCGATCTAAAACAAAGCATGCAAAATGGTGGTGGCCCTGCCTGTTTACGTTTACGTGTGGTTTTATCAGAGCAAGAGCAAGGGGCCATGAACTCCTCTGTTCTCATGACTGACACCTTGTTTACCGAGCTCAATGCTTGGATAGATAGCCATTACCGAGACTCAATAACCGCTGATGACTTAACGGACCCATCACTGCTAATAGAGAGTCAATTCGCATTAGACTCACTGAGCAAAATACTCAATTTAGGCTCAGTGTATGACTTTCAAAAAACAGGAGAGAAGTCATAAATACAATGTAACAAATGCAACGAAGAGTGAAAAAGGTATGCCTTTACAGTAGAATTTCCTATTCCACACCTAATAATCACTTAAGCTTATCCATTCACCTGTATTATGAATGGATAAGTAGCGCCGTTAACGCTATATCAAAAAGGCTTACGCATAGAGCCTGATTATGAGTCTCAAATTTGTATCAGTTGGCTAACGTACATCTACGGACTCCTTCTCCATGCCCAAGGCCATCCACCTTGGGTTTTTTCTTTGCCACTCCCTAATATTTTGTCTGTTCATTAGCATGGGTTGCGACACCCAATCGATTCCAAGCGTTCATCATGGTGCAAAGAACCATCAGTTGTGCGATGTCATCTTCATTAAAATATTTAGATAGTGAAACGTAGGTGGCATCAGTGATCCCCTGAGCATAAATATGAACCATCTCCTCTACTAGCGCTAATACCGCTCGTTCTTTTTCACTAAATAAAGTGGATTCTTTCCATACAGATAAAGCAAAGAGGCGCTCTGCGGACTCTCCATGTTGCAGTGCCCCTTGCGTATGAACATGAATACAATAAGCACATCCATTCATTTGAGAGGTGCGCACACGAATGAGTTCTTCGATAATGGGATCAAAAGCACACTGCTTTAAATAAGCTTCAACGGCAAAAAAGGCTTTATAAGCTGCAGGTTGGGCTTGGTAAATATTTACTCGGGTCATAATATTCCTTTTCTTGTCTCATTAATGATGTAAATAACCGTTGAAAAATGTCTTTTGATAAGCGCTTCGTTTACTATTTCCTTCAATAAAAGTGACCTAATCCATTGAGTGGATTAAGACACTTAATATCAAACATCATATTTCATCTGATTTATAGGTATTGTACACCCGAATACATAACCACGGTGAGCATTCACAATGTGCGATACTCACTGCCTCTCCTTTTGTGTGTAAAGTTTTTATTACACTCTATGTAAAGAAAATATAACCGCAAATTATTGCTTTATAATGCAAAAAGTGATTGAAAGTCTTTTTCTTCTTAGATAAGTTGCATGAATACACAAAAACATACCGTTTCATTGCTGAAAAATTCAGCCTGAAGTGTTTCTCATAAAAGCGGTAAACATTAAGGACAATCTTACATGTATCAAACTGATGATGTTCGCATCAACAAAGTTAAACAATTGCTTCCCCCTATTGCGATTTTAGAACGCTTTCCAGCCACAGAAACGGCAGCTGTTACCACTTACCAATCAAGAAAGGCCATTCACAGCATACTCAATGATCAAGATGATCGCTTATTAGTCATTGTCGGGCCTTGTTCCATTCATGATGCAGAATCGGCACTAGAGTACGGTCAACGACTGAAAGTTCTGCGCGATGAATTAGGAGATCGCCTTGAAATTGTTATGCGAGTCTATTTTGAAAAGCCACGCACCACCGTGGGTTGGAAAGGGCTAATTAACGACCCTTACTTAGACAATAGCTACAAACTCAATGATGGCCTTAGAATTGCACGTAAACTGCTACTCGATCTCACGGATATGGGCTTACCTACAGCCGGTGAGTTTTTAGATATGATCACACCTCAATATGTAGGAGATTTAATCAGCTGGGGCGCTATCGGCGCGCGCACCACTGAGTCACAAGTGCATCGTGAGCTCGCATCTGGAGTCTCTTGCCCTGTCGGGTTTAAAAATGGTACGGATGGCAACATAAAAATCGCTACGGACGCCATTCGTAGCGCAGAGGCCCAGCACCACTTTTTATCTGTAACTAAATACGGGCATTCTGCTATTGTCGAAACCGCAGGTAATCCAGACTGTCATCTTATTCTTCGCGGTGGCAAAGAGCCTAATTACAGCGCACAGCACGTAGCCAGCATTAAAGAGCAATTACAGGCTTCTAATTTACGCCAAAAAGTAATGATTGATTTTAGCCATGCAAATAGCAGCAAGCAATATCAACGCCAAGTAAACGTCTGTGACGACGTTGCAGCTCAGTTAGCCAATGGTGAACGCGCTATTTTTGGGGTGATGATTGAATCGCATTTGGTTGAAGGCAGACAAGACCTCATCGATGGCAAAGTCTCCACCTACGGTCAGTCTATTACAGATGGTTGTATTGGCTGGCAAGACACTGAAAAGGTATTACGCCAATTAGCGGATGCCGTTGTTGCACGACGTAATAACTAAAGGAACGACTGCCATTAGCGGTGGTATAAGCTCGAAGATAAGGGCCATTATTATTACTTATACTGGCTTGCATAATGAAAAGGGGTCAATATTCTCTGTAATATTGACTCCTTTTACATGCATGGAGTAGCAATAATTTATTTGGCGATATTCAAAGCCTTAATCAAGGTGACAAGCTCATCTTCCGTTTTTGGCTCCCTATGAAAATTGACCTCAGGGGACGCTCCTCCCTGTAATATATAAGCGGTGGTGCCACAATGATCATAGTGGTACCAAAGTCCGTCGACACATACGTCGGTATAACATCTTGGATCTTGCTTTAATTCCATGTGAATACTCCCTTGTTCACATTACATTAACAACCATCACCTTAGTCTACATAGGAATGGTCTACATAGACACCCATAATAATGATCTCCATCAAATGTTACTTCATTGTTAATGATGATTTTACTTTATTACCCGCACTTAACTTAAATTAATGCGAGTACTATCCCATACCCCATAAAGCTTGCCACAAGAGCAACAATGGGTAACTTCATTTGCTTTAGCAGAAAATATCCCACCAGCACTACCGCAAGATCCTGAGCATCCGCCACGGCACTGACAAAGATAGGCTGATACAAAGCAGCGATAAGTAGCCCCACCACTCCTGCATTGACGCCTTGCAAAGCCGCAGAAACTCTAGGAATAGACGCAAAGGATTGCCAATTGTGTATCACGGAAAGCACCAGTAAAAATCCAGGTAAAAATACCGCTAGTGTGGCAACGAACGCTCCCACTATAGGTTGCTGTGGAAGCAATGCGTAACCAAGGTAAGTGGCAAAAGTAAACATAGGACCCGGTACCGCTTGAGCGGCCGCATACCCTGTTAAAAAGGTATCCGTTGTCAGTTGATCACCAATTAAGTTTTCTAGGAGTGGCAGTACGACGTGTCCCCCACCAAACACCAAAGAACCGGCATAAAAGAAGTCATGAAAAATGTGCAACACTGGAGAAAATCCAGTCACTAATGGACCGAAAAATAACAAGACAACAAAAATGATTAGAGGCAACAATGCCAACTTACGAGGCGAACTCTCTACAACGGGCTTATCACTGGTCGTAAACCACATAGCCCCTAAAGTAGCGCACACAAGCAATGCGCCCATTTGCGCCATAATGCCGCTAAATAACAACATGGCCACCGCAACGAATAAACATAAAGTCACGCGGCGTTTGCTTTGACAAAAGTTTTTATACATTCCGACAATGGCATCAGCCACTACCACCACAGCTAATAACTTTAAGGCGTGAATAATGGCCACAAATAACGATGTTTCCAGCCAATGACTACTGAGCAAAGCCAGCGCTAACATCAATATAATCGATGGTAAGGTAAAGCCTAAAAACGCGGCAAAAGCGCCGCATATGCCGCCTTTTTTATAACCTAGAGCGAAGCCAACTTGGCTTGATCCTGGCCCAGGAAGAAACTGGCTCAAAGCCACTAACTGCGCATACTCATCATCAGATAACCAACGTTTTTGTTCTACAAATGTTTTCCTAAAGTAGCCAATATGCGCTGCAGGGCCACCAAAACTGACCCAACCTAAAGCAAAAAATAGTTTAAAAATAGACAGCATAATACATCACAATAAATGAAACCTGAGCACACCATAAACGACACATATTTATGCTTCAAATTAATAGTATTGATATAAATAATGAATGAGATAGGATTAACGGTTATCACCCGCGGCAGAAATCACCATCAAATGACCAATATTAACTGGAAAGGCATTGATCTTAATTTACTGGTCGCCTTCCAAGCACTACTAAAAAATCGCAGTGTCTCATTGGCGGCTACAGATCTTCATATCAGTCAATCAGCCATGAGCCATAGCCTGTCACGCTTGCGTAAGTTGTTAGCTGATCCTCTATTTACGCGAACGGGTCACGCCATGGAACCGACAGAGAGGGCCTTGTCCATTGCGCCAGATGTGGAACGGGTTTTGTCTCTGATCCAAAATAATATTTTACAACCTGAGGCATTTTGTGCGCATTCTTATACAGGGACTTGTCGTATTGGCATCACTGACTATGCCGAATTTGTCTTCGCACCTCTCATATTCGATGCTCTAACTGAGCAAGCACCTCACGTTAAAGTAAGCTTTACCAATGTAAATCGGCATAATTTCGGTGACGTATTCGAAAAAGAGCGATTAGATTTGGTCATTGGTTGCTTACCTGATATTAACGATCAATTTGACACTCAAACTCTTTATCAAGAGAGTCATGTTTGTCTATTTGATAGCGATGCTACAGGTCTTACCCCTCCGATCAGCATTGAGGAATTTTGTGGCATACCGCACGCTTTAGTCAGCGCCGATGGGAAGTGGCAAACTCAACTGGATAATGAATTGCAAACCCTTGGACAGCAACGAACTGTGCAAGTCATTTCTCGCAATTTTTTAACCATTGGACAGTTATTAAAAGGTCGCAACCTAATATGTATTGTGCCAGAGCGAATGTCACTGATACCCTTTATTTCGCAGGGGCTCACAAGCACAAAACCTGCTATAAACGTCAGTGATTTCACTATCAGTATGGTTTGGAAGAAAAATTCATCAAACAACGATAAACTATTGTGGTTGCTTTCTTTAGTTACAACTGCCGTACAAAAATAATCAGTTCAAGGAACAGATAAACCATGGAACAAACCAAAGTCGAGTGGCTAAACTTTTTTAAATTTACCCAAAACACCATGCTCAACGAAATTATTCTCATCACTACTTTGAGTCTTATTAGTTGGATCGCGTGGAAAATACTTATCGGCCATTTAGAAAACATTGCAGATAAAACTCGAATCGTCTGGGATGACGCTGTATTACACGGAGTTAAAACCCCAGTCAGTACGCTAATTTGGCTTTGGCCAGGAACCGTATCCCTTGGGTTAGTCTTGCAGCGATATTTTAATCATAACTTTGACTGGCTTTCATCTTTAAAAATCATCCTTCTCATCTGCATTGTGGTTTGGGCCTTATCAAGAGTCATCACCAACTTTGAGCATCAAATCCTTGAAAGACAAGGGCGAGATGTCACGACCGTTCAAGCGGTAGCCAAGTTGATTCGCCTAATGGTCATCATCATTGGCATACTCACTGTCATGCAAACCCTAGGACTTAGCCTATCAGGCTTACTTACCTTTGGTGGTGTAGGCGGGTTAATTGCCGGTCTTGCTGCCAAAGATCTTCTGTCTAACTTTTTTGGTGGCATGATGATCTACTTCGACCGACCATTTAAAGTAGGTGACTGGATTCGCTCTCCCGATAGAAGCATTGAAGGAACCGTCGAACGCATTGGCTGGAGAATGACAAAAATTCGCACCTTTGATAAACGACCAATATACGTTCCAAACTCGGTATTTAGTAGCATTGTGGTGGAGAACCCATCACGGATGACCAATCGAAGAATCTATGAAACCATCGGCCTTCGCTACAGCGACTCCGAACAAATGGAAACGATCATAGAACAAGTTCTGCACATGTTAAAAAACCACCCTGACATAGATGCAAATCAAACCCTAATGGTCAACTTTAATACCTTTGGTCAATCCTCTTTAGACTTTTTTGTTTATGCATTTACCAAAACCGTCAACTGGGCAACATTTCACGAAGTAAAACAAGACGTGCTAGTCCAAATAATGCACATCATCCACGCAAATGGCGCAGACGTAGCATTCCCAACTCAAACCCTACAAATCGAGCCCCCCCTCCAAACACACTAACCCCCAGAGCCCTCCCAAGGGCTCCCCCCCTCCCCTCTTATCAAGCCACCCATAATAAAACAAGCAGTTATCCATCTATATCCACTATCTAAAACCCGTTAACTAGTGTTTACCCTCTAAAGGAGGGCTTTCTCACAATTTCCGGCATTTTCTTGCCAAAAGCCCGTTTAACAAACAGCAGAAATCCCCATAGCGAGACTACGGAGTATTAAATGAAGGTAAAGGGAATTAAATTAAAAAAATCTGCTCTAACTTACTTGCAAGTGCCGACAACATGCAGAAAAATGCCGTCGCCGTTTTTGTAAGTGCTCACAGTAACAGGTTAATTCTGCAAGGCTTCCCACAGGGCCGTGGAACAAATGGCCAAACTCAGTAATCAGCTTCAGCCAATTCTCATGGTCAATATTTAGCTTCGTCAGCAGTTGCTCGCTGTGCTCACTGATAGCGCCTCGTTTGTCATGACGAATAATCCGCCCTGTTTCATCCACTAATGCTAAATAGTCATTTAGCGAAAACGCTATGCCTTTGGGCTGATTTTCACGCTCATGGCCTATTAAAGGTAACAAAGATACCGGTTGCTCTCCCTTTAAGGCTGACTGAATACGTTGCTGAATACTCGTGTGATTGGACTGCTCTAAAGATGTGGCGACCTTTGCTCGGATCGGGTTTAAGTCCACATACGCCATACACGTAATAAGTGCCGCATCATCCAGCAGTGCTTGAGATTTAAACCGTCCTTCCCAAAACCGACCTGTGCAGTTATCTTCTTGATTTGCTTGACGTGCAATAGGCTCATTAAGACAACGCATAAACCAACTGATGTCGCATAAGCGACTGCGATAAATCGCAATGGCATGCTTTAGAGATGCGACTTCATTGGCATCAATGACGTCACCACGTACAAATTTTAGCGTCAATTCATCCCCTTTAAACAGTTGATGCCACTGCTCAACAACCTCTCTATCACTCCAATTATTGGCCGTATCGATATCAATGCGTAAGACAACATGTAAGTGATTGGACATGACAGCAAATGCTGCGACATCAATAGCAAATACGGAGTTGAGCTTCACAAGAAGAGAGGCAACCCAATCGCGCCTATGGTCATAACTTTTGCCTGAATAGGGGTCATGACCACAAAGAAAAGCGCGCCTTACCACGCGACTACAACAATGGTAGTAAGGCGTATCTTCAACACTAATTTGAGCTCTGCGAGGTGTGGCCATAGTGGGGCTCCTGCATTTATCACTGCTAATAGTTTAGTTGATGAGACAGAATCGTGCTATTTAGTATGGGTGGCTGGATTATGTGCTGCATTTATCACTGCTAATAGTTTAGTTGATGAGACAGAATCGTGCTATTTAGTATGGGTGGCTGGATTATGTGGGTTTCGGGGGCTTGGTTGAGGGATAAATAGTTACAATAACGTGTGTGACTATGTTTTAATGGCGGGCTATTGGTATGTGTATCACTGTACTGATTGCATGTACTTCATCGCTTTTTAGGAAAATATTTATGTCTGATAACAAAAAGTTTACCGTTCGCACCATTGAAAAACGCAATGGTTGGTGCGCTGAGATTGTTCGCCAAGTTTCATCACGCAGAACGACCGTTTCTAAGCGTGAAATGGGCTTTGAGAGTGAAGCGCAAGCGCAGGCTTGGGGTGAAAAAGAACTCGTCAGTTTTATTCAAAATCAAATTGAACGTAATAAACGAAAAGCAGCCGAGCGCCAAAACCAAGAATAAGCCGCTGAATAAAGGTATTTTGCGTAAAATGTGACTCTTTCATGTCGGGCACATTTACGTAAATATCTTATCCTTATTCTTTTTTGATTAAACGCACAATAATTCTCGCCTGTTGGTCAATCGAACGATGTAGGCTTAAGTGTAAAGTTAATGTGACAAATAGACTCATCATTACAAATATCGCTATCAATATCATGATCTGATATTTTATGGCGACCATAGGTGACGCACCACCTAAAATTTGTCCTGTCATCATTCTTGGTAATGTCACTAATCCGGTGGTTGCCATCGATGCTAAGATAGGCGCAAAAGCCTTTTGCATTGCCACTCTGACAAATGGCAAAGTAGCATAAGAAGGGGATGCGCCTAAAGCTATCGCCGCTTCATATTCAGCCTGCTGCTGCTCGAAAGCACTGTATAAATTTTGTAATGCGACAATATTTCCACTCAAACTATTGCCCAAAAGCATCCCCGCTAAAGGGATCATATATTGCGCATTGTAATACCAATCGTACTAAATAACTGATCATTCTAGCTTGTTAAAATACTCGATAACTGCGTTAGAATTTTTGATTGTAGAATAACGACTTATCGAAAAATTCTGCCTTGTTTTCGAGCATTTTTCCTGCGCTATTTCTGAACACTTACTTAGTGTGATTAGTATAAATCGGTGTCGGTTGAATCACTAACCAACATAAGATGATAACAACTGGCGCTAAACCAACGGTTAAGCCACTAAATACCGGAAAAAACAATGCTCGTCGAGGTAACTTAGCCTTACCGACTATCGCACTGGATCCCACCGTAAGCATCACAGCTATCCAAGCCAAATTTATCCATAAGTTATTGACATGGAAACGAACTCAAGATAAACCCCAACCAGCAATAACTGGACAGCCATTCTCACTACAGCGATAACCATCTCCTGCCCTAATTCCCGTTTATAAAACCGATTAATCACAAAAGGAATAACAAGAAGTAGCGAAAATGCCCCCAAGAGCACGCTATTGATATCATGAGAAGGTTGCATAGTATCAACCGTTTAGAGAAAAAAGTGCGCTACAGATCTTGCCGATTTGATAAAAAATCTTTACCAGCCAACACTCCGATTTCATAGTCACCAAAGATGTCATCTTTATGACTCATCAAACCGCTGCTATTCAATGGGCGCGACGGTGAAATTTCCCAAATATTCACCCCTTCTGGAGGCTGATTCATAAACTCAGCAATACTAGAATGATTCAAATAATGAGAAAAAAGCATTTCCATTGAGCGTGGCGTATGCGCTTTAAGATTGAGCCTTTGTGAATGATGGATCAGCATTTCACTCAACTTATCCATATCTGGCAACCAATTTTTAGGTAATGAGTCCAACGTAGGAAATTGATGCTGCTGTTTTAATTGGCTCACTCGAGTTAAAAACACATCGCTTAGTTGCTTCATCCGGTCATTTTTCGCTAAAGGGCTAAAACGATTAATATAAGGTTCTATTCCTCGAGCCAGTTCTAGCTTTAATTTTTCCAAAGGTTCTGCAGATAACGCCTGCGACTGTGTGGTCTTCGCTTCAATAATGGGTTCTGTTGTAATCACCACCATATTGCATGCGCCGCGTCGATAAGCCTCATGCACAGGGATAGTAGCAGTGACACCGCCATCTACCCACTTAGCGCCATCAATTTCTATCTCTTGATGATATAACATAGGAATGGCACAGGTCGCTCGCAACACGTCATACCAATGCTCAGAAAAAATAGGGTAGTAGTAATCTTTCATCTCCTCAACATGGGTCACACAAGCTAACGCCTGTTTTTCTTGCCCTAAGTTTATTGCTCCTCGTTTAATATCCAGTGGGAATTCACCGCTATGCACAAACTGAAAAGCCCAATCCAGATCCATGGCAACTTGCTTCTTATTAACCAATCTATTGAAATCGAAGAAACGATTGTTGGTGGTGTAATTAAGGATAAAATCTAAACCCAGCCCTGGTTGCTTAGTCACAAAAGATGACACATTTAACGCCCCAGCAGATGTGCCAAGATACAAAGAAAAAGGGTCATATTCGGCAGCAATAAACGTATCCAATACGCCCGCGGCAAACGCCCCTTTTTGTCCTCCTCCTTGCACCACGAGTGAATACTTACCTGTACAATCCCCTTGCATACTTCATTCCCAATTATAAAATCTTCAAACAAAAATACCGAGTGAAGCCAAAGGTTTCAACTCGGTATTCATTTAATGCCAGCCACAACAAGATTGTTATTCAAAACAACGTAGAAAAAACGATCCTTTATTTACCGACACTTGTGGATCTCCCACACAGATTAATGCTGCGCACTGCCCAATTCAAGCAAGGTCGCATTTCCCCCTACAGCGGTAATATTTGTAGAGCACGTGCGTTCAGTTATATAACGAAGCACCAATTTAGGATCTTGCGCTACCGGCATTTTGCTCAGTTGCGTTTCCATAATCAACGGGCAAATGGCCCCTGATTTTACCGCTAAGGCACGATTAACCTGCTGTACTATCCCCAGCTCTCCCACAACCGCAGTGACTCGAATATCATTAGCTAATAACTGTGGGTACTGATCATACTCAATCAAATTCAATACCCCCACAGGTAATGATAAAGCGGCTATAAGGGCCTGTGTTTGCAAAGCGAGTTCACTGTCTTGTACGCACACCAACACCGTATTTCCCGAAAGCAAAGCCACCAGCAACTGTGCATAAAAAGCGTTAGCCACCTCAAGATCAACAGACCGATCAGCAATAATGAGCGCAACCCCGCGACCTGCCGTATACAACTCATTCGTCTCCCCCGTAGGGCCTGGCATTAATTGTGACTCACTCAATAACTGCGCACAGTGTTTATGATGAAAAGCTAACGGTTTCTTTACACCCTGCAAAGGCAATTGATTGGTTGCCGTTTCAATGTATTGATAGCGAGTCGCATAAGGCACTAGATTCCACAGCGCCCACGCCTGTTGCGCTTCTGAAAAACAAATTGATGCATTTTTCATTGTTATACTCCTTGATCATCCGTTTCTGAGAAATGCGACTCTAAAGTCGTGGTAGATGTATGGCGTTCACGACACACATGCTGTGTAAATCGATACAAATAATGAGGACCTCCCGCTTTCGGACCTGTTCCAGAAAGGCCCTGTCCACCAAACGGCTGAACCCCAACCACTGCCCCCACCTGATCTCGATTGATATAACAGTTACCCACGCGAGCATTTTGTTCAATCCAACGATAAGTGGTTTCGTTACGAGAGTGAATCCCCATAGTTAACCCAAAACCGGTGGCATTGATTTTTTCCACCACTTCAGCCAACTCATTAGCACTAAATTGCACAATGTGCATTATTGGACCAAATTGCTCTTCTTCTAATAAGGAAATATCACTGATTTCGATGGCTGTTGGCGCAACAAACACCCCTTTTTGACACTCATCACTGATACTAACTTGCGCAATAACTTTTTCTGTTTTCCGCATTTTTTCAATATGTTGTAAAAGCTTTTGTTGTGCAGCTTCATCAATAACAGGCCCCACATCGGTACTGTGTAAATAAGGCACCCCAACGTTTAACTCTTGCATTGCACCTTGGATCAAAGCCATGATCCTCGGGGCAATGTCTTTTTGTACAAACAAGACACGTAACGCAGAGCAGCGTTGTCCAGCAGAAGCAAACGCACTTCGCACCACATCTCTCACTACCTGCTCAGGCAGAGCGGTAGAATCCACAATCATCGCATTTTGTCCGCCCGTTTCAGCAATAAATGGCACAGGTTGACTATCACGTTCAGCTAAAGACAAATTAATGCGATGTGCCGTTGCCGTTGAACCGGTAAAAGCCACCCCGGCAATGGCAGGATGAGAAGTTAACGCAGCACCCACCTCAGCGCCGCGCCCGGTAACCAGTTGGATAACGTTCGCAGGGAACCCGCACTGCAACATAATTTCAACCGTGCGGGTGGCAATAAGACTCGTTTGTTCTGCAGGTTTAGCAACCACAGTATTCCCTGCCACCAAGGCTGCGGTGATTTGGCCTAAGAAAATAGCTAATGGAAAGTTCCACGGGCTGATACAAACAAACACTCCCTGCCCATGCCGCTCACACCATTGCAAATTTCCATCAAAACCTTGTATTGACTCAGGACCAAGTTCATTAGCCATATCGGCATAGTAACGGCAAAAATCCACCGCCTCACGCACCTCATCAATACAATCGTGGATGGTTTTACCCGCTTCCATATGACATAAAGCGACTAACTCCGGTAAATTCTCCTCAAGCTTATCCGCTAAGGTATACAAGCACTGAGCGCGGCGCGTCAGTGGCGCGTTTCTCCACGTATCCAGACCTGATTGAGCAACAGAGACTGCCTTGGAAACATGATCAAGGTGTGCAAAACTGATCTTACCGACGACTTGCTCACGATCAAACGGGGCAAACACCTTCACAGCCTTGATCATAGTTCCGTCGATAAGCTCGCCATTAATGATCGAACCCCCTACCCACTGCTTACTTAGAAAGCCTTTCACTTGACGGTCAAACGGCTCAAGCTCACTATCTACATCAATATTGATCCCCATCGAGTTAGCTCGCTGGTCAAAAATATGTGGCGGTAATGGAATGTGATCGTTATGCAAGGTGTTATTAGCTAAAAGCGTATCCACCGGATGATGGGTTAATGACTCAACGGGGCAACGGGCATCCACTAATCTATGCACGAAAGAACTGTTGGCACCGTTTTCCAGAAGGCGGCGCACCAAATAAGGAAGAAGATCTTTATGGCTCCCTACAGGAGCATAAATACGCACAGGCTGCGCGTATTTCTCCATTACATGATGATAAAGGGAGTCACCCATGCCATGTAGACGCTGAAACTCGTAATCTGAATGCTCAGCCATTTCAGCAATCGCCGTCACTGTATGAGCATTGTGACTGGCAAATTGAGGGAAAATATTGCCTCGTACTCCTTCGCTTAACAAAAAACGAGCACAAGCCAAGTAAGACATATCAGTGGCTTCTTTACGCGTAAATACAGGGTAGTTAGCGTACCCTCCCTGTTGAGACCATTTAATTTCACTATCCCAATACGCTCCTTTCACCAAACGCAATGGAATGATATCTCCTTGCTCTTTCGCCAACGCATTCACCCATACCAACACTGGCAAACAGCGTTTCGAGTAGGCTTGAATCACTAAACCAAACTTGCCCCAACCTTTTACTTGTTCATTGTTATACACTTTTTCAAATAACTTAAGAGAGAGCTCTAAACGGTCAGCCTCTTCTGCATCAATAGTAATAGCCACATCTAACGCTATTGCCCTAGACAGTAATTTGAGCAAAGTATCATGCAGTTCCGTTAACACACGTTGTTGGTTAGCCACTTCATAGCGCGGATGTAAAGCAGATAATTTAATGGAAATGGATGGCGCTGGGTGATGACACGCTTTTGTAGCGGTTTTCTTAGCCAGGTTATTGCTGCCTACTGACTCTATCGCCAGTAAATAGTCATTAAAATACTTAGCGGCATCGTCAGCGGTTAATGCCGCCTCACCCAACATATCAAAAGAGTGAGTAAAGCCTTGCTTGCGTAATGCCGCGCCGTTTTTTTGCGCCTCTACAATATTGCGCCCTAACACAAACTGATGCCCCATCACCTTCATAGCCTGATGCATTGCCTTGCGGATCACCGGTTCTGACATTTTATTCATTAACGTTGAGATAGCAGAACTCGGACTGGTTGTTTCAGTTTTGTTAATGCCCACTACTTTACCAGTCAGCATCAACCCCCACGTAGAGGCATTAACAAATACGGAATCCGACTGGCTTAAATGGGACTTCCAATCTGCAACGGTTAGCTTATCTTTTATTAAGGCATCGGCCGTTTCAGTATCAGGAATTCGCATCAGTGCTTCTGCTAAACACATCAATAAAATCCCTTCTTGGGTATCTAAACTGTATTCTAGCAGTAATGCATCTATCATCTGAATTGACCGCTTATCCTTACGAATAGCTTCAATTAACCACGTAGTTTGCCTTTTTATGCGTTCTTTCTCTGCTTTTGAAGGCGTCGCTAATTCTAACAATTCATTTAACCAGCTCGACTCATCTACCATATACATAGGAGAAATATTCGACCATAAAACGTCTTTAGGTTGATTAATGAAGTCGGAACTTAAAACACTAGATGCCGTAAACATTGCTTTTCCTCAGCTCTATAAAAACCGCCATTTATTTGCCCACAATCCTACATAGCGGCACAAGGCAAAGCAAAGAATTAGAAAACCTAAATAAGAGAATTGTGATTACAAGCACCCAACAATAACATTAAAATAATTTAACAATTAAATTTAATATCTAGACACCCTCTGTAGCAGACTATAGAATCCCTTTCGCTGGTGTCATGAAACCCGAGGTTTCAGACTTAAAAGGGAATTTGGTGTGAATCCAAAGCTGACGCGCAACGGTATTTGAGAGCAAACTTTACGCTACTCATCAGTCCGATTACCTGCCAGTAAGAAAGAGCGTCAATATAGGCGCCTTTATCACTACGCGTATTAGGACTTAACATGAAAAAAACACTTGTAGCGACAGCGATCTTTGCGCTGTACTCGCCAACCATTCTTGCCCAACAGGTTGATTCAGCAGACGTTGATGAAACTATGGTCGTCACAGCAAACCGTTTTGCACAGCCAATATCGTCCACTCTAGCCAATATCAGTGTCATTGAACGTCAAGATATCGAAGCGATTCAAGCCGATAGTGCTCTAGACGTCCTCAAGACACTACCGGGTGTAGAGGTGAGACAATTAGGCACAAAAGGCAATGCCACTAGTATCTACTTACGCGGTGCTACTTCTGCTCAAACTCTTATTCTTGTCGACGGCGTACGAATCAACTCGCCAACATCAGGTGGCGGTTCAATCGGTTTAATACCAGCATTTGCCATTGAGAAAATTGAAGTGCTGCGAGGACCAAAGGCGTCAGTGTACGGCGCTGATGCGGTAGGTGGCGTAATCAGCATCACTACCGTACCTCAAGATAACGTGCATGAAGTCTCATTGACGGGCGGCAGTAACTACTACCATTCTGAAGGTTTCCGTAGTTCTGGAGAAATAAGTGAAAGCACTCGAGGCTCATTTGTTGTAAATAATGAAGCTTCTAAAGGCTATGCCATCTCCACCTTATCTCCAAAAGGTGAAGATTATGGCTATAAATCTCAAGTGGTGTTTGGCTCCCTACAACATGATATTTCTGATAACTGGAGCGCGAACTTCTCTGGTTACAACCAAAACAGTAGCAGCGAGTTTCTCACCTCCACATCAAAAGACGAAACAGCCGTAGATTTTTACTCTGTAACCGGTGGTCTTAATTTCACCCTTGATGCTTTTCAGTCCTCACTGCAAATCAGTCGCAGCAATGATGCGCAAGGCACTCGAGATGCGGCTAAGACTCGCGCAGAGGCAACGTTAGAAGCTCAGCGAAATACGGTGTCTTGGATTAACTCCTATCAAATTAATTCCCTTTTAAATGTGACTGGTGGTCTTGATTACTATCAAGAAGACGTTAACCGTGGTGGCTCAAATACCACTAACTATGCAAAAGCAGATAGAAATAACCGAGGTATTTTTGCCACAAGTTCACTGAACTTAGACCCTGTGATTATCGAAGCGAGCATCCGCAATGACGACGACAGCTCCTATGGCAGTAACACCACTTGGAACTTGGCCGCTGGGGTAAATATATTTGATGTTGTCACGGCATCATTAAGCCATGGCACAGCCTATAGAGCTCCGACATTTAATGACCTTTACTGGCCTGCCGACCCTTATTCATCTGGAAATCCGAACCTAAAACCAGAAACGTCTGAATCGACAGAATTTACTCTACAAGGTTTTCAAACTTGGTCCTCATGGAATATTTCCTTATATAAAACCAACATTAAAGACATGATTGCTTGGGCTCCAAGCGCATCAGGCCTTTGGCAACCCACTAACATAGATAAAGCAGAGATAAAAGGTATAGAAGCCAGTATTGAGTTCGATACTTGGTTGATACACCACACCGTTTCTGGGGATTGGAAAGATCCAAAAAACAAACAAACGGGCTTTCAGTTAGCAGACCGTGCAAAGCAAAATTACTCTTGGATTGGTACGGCTAATTGGCAAGATCTGCAAACATCATTGATAGCAAACTATGTGGGTGAACGCCCTGAAAGCTCAGCAGCATCGCCTAACATGATGGACGCTTACATCACTGTAGACTTGGCACTAAAATACAGCTTTACCGATAATCTAGATGCAAGATTCAAAGTAAATAACTTGCTTGATGAAGATTATGAGACAGCTAAAGACACTAACTCGTTTAGCACTGATGAGTATTTCAAAGGCGCAGAACGTAGCTACTACGCAGGTATTGATTACCGCTTCTAATACTGAGCGTAATAAAACTGTCTTAGCCAATAAACAAAACCCGACTCTCTTACTAGTCGGGTTTTTTATTCAATCTCACTTTGCTTCCAATAGCGATACCAATCACACTAAGTAAGTGATCAGAAATAGCGCAGGAAAATGCTCAAAAACAAGGCGAAATTTTTCAATAAGTCGTTATTCTACAATCAAAAATTTTAACGCAGTTATCGAGTATGTTAACAAGCTAGAATGACCCGTTATTCAGTACGATTGATATGAGTCGCAACTACGCGTTCTTAAACTCAAGTAAAGCATTTAATGCCGTTTCTGCTTTAGCCACAGGAACAAAAATATGATCGTGATAGAAAGCGGCAATCACATTAGCACTAATCCCCTTTTCAGCAAGTTTAGTAGAAACCGCGGCCGTTAGACCCACAGCTTCAAGGCTGGAATGCACCGTTAAAATAATCTGCTTAAAGCATCCATCAAATGCTAAGTCATGCGCCTGTGCATCACGCTTATCTAACACCAATGTCAGCCCTTCAGGTTCAATGAAAGTTGCAATAGGATTCAACGCCGTAAACTCGGCCATTTTTCCTTGCACCGTACAAAATACATATTCAGTATCTTTTAGTTGTGGCTCCATTGATGTCAATAGTTCAGATAGCTCAGTAATACCTGACATATATTTCTCCTCTTTCGTTCTTCATTAATGTTTACAGTGTAAATTATGGCGCAAGACGCTCAATGTCCCACCCTTGTTCTTCATCGGCACGGGTATAAATAAACCTATCATGCAAGCGGTTTGCTCCCCCTTGCCAAAACTCAATAGACTCTATTTTAATGCGGTAGCCTCCCCAAAAAGAAGGTACTGGAATTTCTCCGTCAGCAAATTTTTTCTTCAATTCTAAAAACTTGCCTTCTAAAATCCCACGAGCAGAAATACGCGAACTTTGCTTGCTGGCGATAGCCGCTAATTGACTCTCTTTAGGGCGAGAAGTGAAATATTTAAAGTTTTCAGCGGCAGTAAGCTTTTCAGCAACACCGGTTACATGAACTTGTCGTTCCAATGGATGCCAAGGAAAATGCAAGCTAATGCGATTGTTCTGTTTAAGATGAATCGCTTTACGACTGCCAAGGTTGGTATAAAACACAAAGCCACGTTCATCTAATGTTTTTAACAACACAATGCGCTGATACGGCTGACCGCGATCATCAACTGTAGCCACTGTCATTGCAGTAGGATCCGTTAAGTTAGCTTCTATTGCTTGCTCTAACCATATATTGAACTGCTGTACAGGATTGTCTTGCAAATCCTTGCGGCGTAAACCACCTAGCATGTAATCACGGCGAATATCCGTTAACTTCATTTGTTAATACCCTTAAATCACGTTTATCAAATATTGCGCGTCAACGTAAAATAACTCAAGAAGGATTTGATCATATTACCGATCAAACTGAATCAATCGCTAATTTATTCATCGCTTTTTCCCTTACTAGGCAACCGTTGCAGTTTATGTTCCTTAAATATTTAAAATTCAAGTGCCTACATCACTATTTACCTCAAAAAATTAAAACAATATCACTACATTTACTTAACATTACTCTCGGTTCAACATAGTATAAGTAGACCTAATGGCGATAAATATTAGCGTTAGGTAACTCACTCCCTCGTTCACTCAATGTGCAAATGGATGGCCTATGAGTCAAGAGAAACTAAAAAATCTTGGTCGCACCGAATTAGAGTATGTGGATGATAAAACTGCAGCTCTGCTTTTAAATACCCCTTCGAATGCTCGGCTACTGCTGTGGTTCGTCTTGCTCTTTTTTGCTTGTGCTATCGCTTGGGCAAATTGGGCAGAAATCGATAAAGTCACTATCGGCAACGGCAAAGTTATCCCTTCTAGCCAAGTACAAGTAGTGCAGAATCTTGAAGGGGGACTGGTTAAGCAAATTTTAGTACGTGAAGGAGAAAAAGTAACTCAAGGGCAGCAGTTACTGCTTATTGATGACACCCGTTTCCGCTCAGATTTTCGCGAACGTGAACAACAAGTTTACAATCTAACGGCTAAAGTTTTGCAACTTTCCGCTTCCGTCGCCAGTATCGAAGTCAAAGAGAACGTAACCATTGGCAACTGGCGTAATAGTGTCATCATTCATAATGATAAACTGGTTTACCCGGTAAAATTTACTGAAAATCAACCTAAACTCGCCGCCAGACAACGCGCGGAATATCGACAAGATATCAATAACTTAAAAAATCAAATTAGAGTACTGGATCAAAGAGTTGAGCAAAAAATTCAAGATCTTAATGAGATCCGTGGTCGTATATCCAATTTACAGCAAGGGTACGACTTTGCTAAAAACGAATACGATCTCATGGCACCTTTAGCCGAAGAAGGCATCGTCCCTAAGATTGAGTTCATAAAGTTAAAACGTCAACTCAATGACACTAAAAGGGAATTAGACTCAGCCAGAGGACAAGTTCCTGTAATTAATGCGGCGATTAGAGAAAAGCTACTCAGCCGCGTGGATGCCGCTCTTAATTTTCGCTCTGAACAACAAGAAAAACTTAACCTCAGCCAAGATGAATTGTCCTCTATTACCCAAAGTACCATTGGTTTAGAAGATAGAGTTAGCCGCACCATAGTCACCTCTCCTGTAACAGGTACCATAAAAACACTTTATACCAACACTGTTGGGGGCGTTATTCAGCCTGGTATGGATCTTATCGAAATCGTACCTAGTGAAGATAAGTTAGTTGTTGAAGCAGAAATAGCCCCACAAGACATTGCTTTCCTGCGTCCTGGCTTACCTGCCATAGTTAAATTTAGCGCTTATGACTTTACTAAATATGGCGGCCTCAACGGCACCGTTAACCATATCAGTGCCGATACCATTCAAGATGAAGAAGGTAACAGCTTTTATTTAGTGCGAATTCATACCGAACAAACGGAGTTTGGCTCTGAAGGACAACTGCCTATCATCCCTGGAATGACGGCATCCGTAGATATCATTACCGGAAAACGCACTGTATTGGATTATTTGCTTAAACCGGTACTCAGCGTTAAAGGAAAGGCATTACGTGAATAAGTTCACGCTACAAGCACAATTTACGAAAGCATGATCAAGGTGGCATTCATTGCCATGTTAACCATAGCCCATTAAGTAAAACATGCTTTGTTTAAGACAATATCTCTATCTAAATTTAAACAGCCACAAATAATTATTATAAATAACAAGGCGTTGCCAAGGATGACAATCAATGAAAGACTCATTACTTCACTCCCTGATTTATGTCAGTCGCTACTATGGTCTGTCAAACTCTCCTCAAGCACTTATCAATGGATTGCCTTTACCGGATGGAAAACTCACACCTATTCTTTTTCCTAGAGCAGCAGAAAGAGCCGGTTTAGTCGCAAAAGAACAATCCGCGTCTTTAAACCAAGTATCGGATCTGGTTTTGCCCGCCATATTGTTAACCGGTGAAGATGAAGCTTGCGTATTACTGAGTATCAACACAGACACAGGCCAAGCAGAAATTGTCAGCCCCAAAAATGGCTTTGTTGCTACCACCATTTCACTGCAAGAATTAACAGTGGAATACAGTGGTCGCTATTTTTTAATCAAAAAACAATTTCGCTATGATCAACGCTCCCCTGAAATTTTAAAAACACGCAGTGGTCATTGGTTTTGGGGGACATTGAAAGAGTCGCGCTCCATTTATCGCGATGTACTGATTGCTTCCATATTGATCAACATCTTTGCTATAGCAACACCGCTGTTTACACGAATTGTCTACGACAAAGTCGTGCCTAACTTAGCGTTTGAGTCCTTATGGGTGCTCGCTAGTGGCATTGTCGTTATCTTTATTTTTGATTTATTACTTAAATCTTTGCGCAGCTATTTTATTGATGTGGCAGGTAAAAAGTCTGACATTATTATTTCATCTAAACTGTTTAGCAAAGTGATGGGCATTCGCATGGAGGCTCGCCCTCCTTCTGTAGGCGCATTTGCAAGGCATCTGCAAGAGTTTGAATCCATTAGAGAATTTTTTACCTCTGCCACCATTGCCGCACTTATTGACCTACCCTTTGCTTTATTGTTTTTATTTGTCATTTGGCTTATAGCTGGCAACGTTGTGTTAGTACCTATAGTGTGTGTTTCGCTACTGATATTGCATTCTTTGCTGATTCAGCGCCCGTTAAGAAACAGTATTGAAGAAGGCTCTCGTTTAGCATCACAAAAATACGCCAACTTAATAGAAAGCCTGGCAGGCTTAGAGTCTTTAAAAATATTTGGTGCACAGAGCCAGTTTCAGTACCGCTGGGAAGAAGCGGTGGCGCACATGGCCAATTGGAATATTAAAAGCCGTCGCATTACTGATAGCGTGCAAAACTCAGCAGGCTTTTTACAACAAACCTCTAATATTGGGATGTTGATTATGGGGGTCTACCTTATTTCTGAAGGTGAGTTAACCATGGGTGGCTTAATAGCGGCCACCATGCTCAGTGGCCGAGCGATAGGTCCTTTGGTGCAAGTGGCATTGCTTTCCACTCGTTACAACCAAGCCAAGTCGTCCATGACCATTATTGAGCAAGTGATGAACATGCCTGATGAACAAGAAGAAAATAAGCGCTATATCCACAGACCCGTTATACAAGGAAAGATAGAACTCGATAACGTCACCTTTAGCTACCCTGACGCCCCCGTAACCTCTATTCGCGATCTTAACCTCACTATTCGTCCTGGGGAGAAAGTTGCTATTATTGGACGTATCGGCTCAGGTAAAACCACCCTTGAACGTTTAATTATGGGCCTTTATAAACCGACAGAAGGGCATGTACGCATTGATGACACTGATATACAACAATTACATCATAGCGATATACGAACCAACATAGGCTGTGTTCCGCAGGACATCACCTTATTTTATGGTTCTATACGCGACAACATTACCCTTGGTAAACAATTAGCTGAAGATAATGAAATCATGTTGGCGGCGCAACGGGCAGGCGTGACAGAGTTTACAATGAAAGACCCAGCAGGATTAGAAAGGCAAGTGGGTGAAGGCGGGCAATTGCTCTCTGGTGGACAACGGCAAGCGGTGGCAGTGGCTAGAGCCTTATTGGGTCGCCCTCCGGTTTTACTGCTCGATGAGCCAACCAGTGCTATGGATAATCGAGCAGAAGCTTTATTTAAAAATGAGTTAAAACAATTATCAAAAGAGGAAACCTTGATTCTCATTACTCATAAAACATCTATGCTTGAGGTAGTGGATCGCCTTATTGTGATGAGTGCTGGCACAATCGTTGCCGATGGGCCAAAAGAAAAGGTGATGGCGGAGCTAAAAAAAGGCAACCTAAAGAGTGTGAACCAATAGCTATTTACAGTGTAAATTATAGCAATCGAACTAAATAACGGGTCATTCTAGCTTGTTAACATACTCGATAACTGCGTTAGAATTTTTAATTGTAGAATAACGACTTATCGGAAAATGCTCCCTTTTTTTGAGCATTTTTCCTGATCACTGACTTAGTATGATAGGCATTAAAAAAAAGGGCCGTGAAATCCACGGCCCTTCTATAAATCTCTGACAATTTACAGTGTAAATTGCCCTTCCTCAGCAAACACCTCAATTTACAGTGTAAATTAGCGATGCAGAAGATGCTCTATAATCAGTGTCTTGTAATGGCTCTCCGCTTGTTTGCGACCAGTAAATCCATAACTGCGACAAATAGTGGCCCAAGTTTGTTTTTTTATACATAGATCAGCTATCAAATTCACCTTTGATAAATCAACATGTTTAATGTGCCTAAGTAATAGTTGCTGCACCCAAATACGTGTCCCTTCAAAACTTGCCCCGCCTAAAGTGTAATTAGACACTAAACGATACAATCGCTGCTCGTCACACAATGAGACGGTTGCGCGAGGTTGTAATAGCGCAAGTAACACGGGCGTGACAAGAGGTTGGTGAGCATCACTGGCGGTATCAATAAGAGTGTCAATTAACTGGACTTTGGCCTGTTTTGACCAGTGTTGATGCGACTCTTTAGCACCTAAAGTTTTAATCATGGTGAGAGAAAAACAGCCACTGGCTTGATCTTGCTTTGCTCCTAGTCTTACGGAGGAAAACGAATTGCTGAGCCAAAAATGCAGTAATTGCTCGGTTACGCCAAAGCAGGTAGAAATATAAGCCACTTGCTTGTGCAGTCGTTGGCACAGTTGCTCTAGCATCAAGTGGCCAATGCCTTGCCCTTGACAGTCGGGATGAACGGCAATGCGCATCACTCTTAAGCTGGGTTCAACAGCAGGACGGTTATCAGCAAGGTGATGAGTTAACGACACTGGCACTAAGTGCCCAGCGGGCCTTCTACGGCCTAACTGAATGTCATCTAATAACGACTCTGCTAGGCCACCTTCTAAGTAACCTAACACCACCCCAATAACTCGCTGATCTTGTACAACTTGATACAAGGCCGCTTTAGGGTCATCAAGGAGCTGAAATAAGTCGTTCGGCGACGTTTGATAATGAGCGGTGACCAACAAACCAAACGCCTGTCGCAGTGCTGGGGACGGTCGTTCAATATTATCCAGTTGCAGCTTTTCGAGCTGTAAGGATGTCAACGGTGGTAACGTTACAGGTTCAACCTCCGCATTAAGTAAAAACGTATCAAATAACCATGCTTCCAATGGATCCCCTCGGTTCCAACGAATCGGTTGCGTTAACTGTAATGATTGCCAGCCGGGTCGATGTTGATTTAGCCAAGGGGAAAATTTAATGCTAAACCCACGACCGCACCCTTCATATCCGTGCACCGTAGTGGCAAAACACGCTCGGTGATAACGTTCAACCATGCCTTGTAATAAAGGTAACGGAATAGCAGCGGCTTCATCTACCAACAATAAATCGCAATGAGGTTGTTCGTTGAGTAACTCGTCTGGGGCAATAAAACGCAGGCATCCCCCAGTCTCGGAAGTAATTACATAACCTTGCTGTGCTGGTAAATGTAATTGCTGACGCGCATGTTCAAACAGCGTCTTCACCGCTTGTGTACTTGGCGCGGTGACTAATAAGGTTTTATCTGTGTGTGAAATGATTTGCGCGGCAGCGATACCTAGCGCTGTGGATTTACCGCGCCCTCTATCAGCGGTAATCACCAAAGGGCGCTTTCTATGTCCTGTTAACACCTTTTGTACCGCCTCTATGGCTTGGCGCTGTTCAGTAAAGGGATCAATGTTATGACCCTCAAACTTAGCCGCGTCAAATAATCCACAAGGGCCATGCTGTTGTATTTGATGAAAAGATTGAAAGGCAGTTTGCAACCAAAGATCAGATGTACTGTTAGGTAAAGTGCGCGGTAAAACAATCAGTAAAGCACCGCCTTTTAGCGTGCCACAAATAGCGGTAAAACCATTGGCATCAAAAGGGGCATTCAAGTCCGCAATAATAATATCGGACTCTTGACCTAACTTCTGACGAGCTTGCTTGAAAGTAAGGCTTTGAGTAAAAGGCAAGTCTAACTTATCCCTGTCACCCTCATATGGGTCCCTTGCCGTTAATAGAATGCCATTATGGTACTGGTGCAACGCACCAAGGCTTTGTAATACCTGACTTTGCCATTGACGCTCTCCTTCTAATACGACGGCAACACGGTGCTGCGTAGAACGAGCTTGCTGTTGTAAAGCGAGCAGTTGCTGAACATGAATATGAAATGGCAAAACAATCACCTAAGCTACCAATATGATTGGCATAGAATAGCAGAATCTAGAGCATTATTAATGGCAATCGTAGTCCGTCTCCAATCGGTCTAACGCATTAAAACACTTGAAAACCGCGTTGACGTTTTTAATTGTCTAACCAAACATATTCGCCTTGCTGTCAAACGTTTATCCAGCGCTATTGGGTTATTGTTGGGCACTTACTTATGATGATGGGATAACAGCGCAATAATATTGAGCACAACCCACCCCGCAAAGATAACACGTCATTCTTTTATAAACAGAGGCTTAGTATAGGATAAAAGAAACACATGGAGGTTTGTTTGAATGGAAGCGGAACACATCACAGGTCAGCGTATAGCTGAGCATTTAGGACACTTTATGCTAGACCTACTCTTACTATTGGGTATTGAGTTTGACAGACATAATATCTTTGCCGATATCATGTTACTGCTCACCACTTTGCTTTTTGCCCTATTATGCTATTTGCTAATACGCCATTTTGCTCGCGCCTTTATACGCAGTAGCAGCAAAAATTATCCAGAAAAAATACGCCTCGTAATTAAGCGTAAACACGCCGCAGAAAAAGTCGCTCTACTGATCCCCTACTACTTGTTCATGTCTTCTATTGAATTGATAGTACCAAAAGAAAGAGGACTCGGTCAGGTACTCAATGGACTACTAGAAATTGGCGCGGCTATCATTGTTCTAAGGGCCTTATTTAGTATTTTTGACCTAGTGCTGGTGGTATTGGCCAATAAGCACTTTGCCCACCGTTTGCCATTACACGGCATTATTCAGTTTCTCAAACTGTGCTTTGTGGCGTTAGCCTGCCTACTTACCATCTCACATATTCTTGACCGCACCCCTATATATCTCATCTCTGGAGTCAGTGTCATGGCGGGCATGATTGCGTTTGTCATGAAAGATACCATTCTTGGGTTTATTGCAGGCATTCAATTGGCTGCCAATAAAATGATTTCTACTGGAGAATGGATTCAGTTGGATAATCATAATGTTGACGGCACAGTACAAGAAGTGACACTCACCACGGTAAAAGTTAAAAACTGGGATAACACTATCGCGATGATCCCTTCACAAACCTTAGTAAGCGAACCCTTTATCAATTGGTATGGCATCGAAGAAACGGGGGCACGACGCATTAAGAGAGCCATTTTTATTGATACTGAAAGCATTACTTTCCTAGACGATGAATTACTAGCAAAAATGCAGCGCTTTCGATTACTAAAAAACTACATTTTGCGAAAGCAACGAGAAATACAAGAGTACAATCAAACCCTTTCGCAAGATGCCGACCCCGTTAACTTTAGACGACTGACTAATCTGGGGTGCTTTAGAGAATATATTGCAAGCTACCTTGCTACACATCCTGCGGTTATCCAAGAGTTAACCATTGTGGTAAGGCAATTAGAAAGCAACCATTTTGGCTTGCCTTTAGAGATCTACTGTTTTGTAAATAAAACCAGCATCAAAGATTACGAACGAGCACAAGCGGACTTATTTGATCACATTTATTCCATTTTGCGAGAGTTTAACTTAAAAACCGTTAAGCCCCTGCCCTCTTTCAACCAATAAAAAAACGGGTATCACCTAACTTAGGTGATACCCGTTTTTTTGTCCTTTAATAAGCTCAAATTATTGAACTTTACTCTCTATAAACTGAATAATTTCTTGAGCCAAACTATCATCAATTTTTTTCAAGTTCAGCGCCAGTGATTGGCCCTTACGAACGTAAGTCACTTTACCTTTGACCAACTCAACCGGTTTTTTGACATCGTTTACCACGGTTTGATTTAACTCAGCAATCCACCCTTCTAACAGTACTGTTACCTGCTTGGTGATCTTTGCCTCGCTCATGCCATCAAAACGTTGCCACACAAAAGTGCCCCCTTGCTGGCACTTATCCAAAATGTCTTGTTGTGCATCTTGTGCTAACTCGTTAAACAACTTATGCAGCTTAACAATGGTGGGACGACCAAGCTCTGTGACATTTGGATATGCTTGGAGCAATGGTAGAGGCAGAGAAGCGGCCTTCAGTGCGCCACTCACTAAGGCTTCGCTACATTGAAATAGCCCAGCAAGCCCTTTTTGGTCAGACACAGCACCACTGTCCAATTTGGCTTGCATCTCACGTCCTTTTTCGTAAAGGGACAGAGGTTTATGTGCATTAGCCACATCAGATAAAAACTTAGCATGCTCACCGGTAATGTCGTCCGCAACATAGATGAGAAAGTCTTTTTGCGCCAAAATACAAGACTTACGACGACGGCTACCATCAAGAACTTCAATCTTACCATCACTGTTTAGACGACCTACTGCTGGATACTGCTGCCCTCTTTCTTTAAGAGTCACCAAAATATCCGCTAAGGCATGTTCATTTAAAAATGACTGTTCTCGTGAGTTATCAGAGAAAACCACGGTTTTCTTTTCAATCTCTTGAGCGGCAATGCGTTCTAATTTAAACGAAACCATCTCTTGGCCAGCCACTGAAAGCTCAATAACTTGCGCATTTTCTTTCACCGCATGTTGCGCTTCTGCAGGCGTTGTCGCTCTGCGTTTGTTGGCTTTACCAAATAATTTGGCGTTCAAGTCGGATGTTTTTATCGCCATCTGTTAATCCTCCTGTTTTAATGACGCCCAATGACTGTGCAGTACACGTTCCAGTTCTAAGGCACTTTTTTGAACCGCATCTTGTGCAACTGATAATGTTTTTTTGCCCCCTTCAAAATCGCCAGGGGTTAAATCAAACACTGTACTATAGGTATCCGCACACGTTTCAAAAGCACGGCTTCGCGGTATGGTGGCCATCATCACTTGATCTTGTAATAAGTAATTCATCTCAGTTAACACCGACACTTGCTTCTTATTATCATCTTCAAACATTGTCGGTACCATGCGCACAAATTCTAAACCATGCCAGTCTTCAGGGAACATCTCATACACAGTGGGTAAATGTTGAAAAAAGTTAACTGTAGAGGCCCAATCTAATCGCTTAGCGGCACACGGAATAAGCAAAGCATTGGACGCATACATAGCATTCCAAACTAAAGGATCTACATGCGGTCCGGTATCAATCATGATGACATCAAAATCATCGGCAATTTTATCAATCAGCTTTTCTTTAAGCAGTTTAACAATATCTAAAGACTGATCTTGAGAAAGAGATTGCCATGCTTCAGCATTAAACATGGCATCTTCAGGGAATGCGGAGATGGTTTTTAAATTAGGATATTGCGTTGGTAACAGGACATTTTTGCGTAAGAAATCCAAATCAACATCGCTACCTTCAGGTATGTTATCCAACATAATATCTACTGCAGAGTAAATATTTTCATGTTCACTGATACTGATTTGCGGGTTAAGGAATAAACGTAATGACCCTTGAGGATCCAAATCAATCAAGCAAATGCGGTAACGTTTATCTAAGTTTAATGCTAAACATGCGGCTAAATGCACCGCTGTCATAGACTTGCCTGTACCGCCCTTCTGGTTCTGAACATTCACAACCCAAGGCTTATTATTTCTATTTCGTTTACGTTGATGAAATTTTTCAACACCAGCAGACTCCATCAATAGATGGGCCTCCTCTAAAGAAATAGAGTAGTGATTGGCGTTGTTCTTAGTAAACTGATGACCCTTTGCTTCTAATTTACTAATTGCATCATCGAGTTTGCGACGCGTTAAGCCTGAACGGGTTTCCATTAAGGCTTTCGACATAGGGGGGAAGTGCTGGTCATTTCGCTCTTCTAGTACAATTTCAATACGGTCAGCCTGAACTTGTTTTGTTTGTTCTGCTAACTGATAAAGATTATCGATCGTTGATTCTCTTTTCATCATTCTTCCCATAAATGTATGACTTACACAATTGTACAACTAATAGAGCAAAACACAACAAAGTGCTGAACAATTATTAATGCGTTGAATCACATAAATAGCCTGTCAAATAACCCTATTACCGTGCAAATTAACAGGGTGATAATGGCAATTTATACTACAGATTTTAAAAGTTACAGGTGTCACTTATTTACATTGTAAACAGTTGTTTGTGTGTGATGCAGTACTGCAGACCGTTAAAAAGTGACGAATAAACAAAAATATGCAAAACCGTCACCAGTCAATGCTACCAAGCTATGAGCTGATTAATGTTTAATCATTAACTGGCTATTATGTTATAAACTTAGCGGAACGATGAATACACTTGTACAATTTACGGCCATTTGCAATTTGAAATCAAAAAATATAAGAAAAGACTAGGGGAGTGGTTTATTGCTCATTCACTTTAGCTTACCGTTAAACTTTATCGCTCATTGTCATCAATTGATCGACAGTGGGAACGATGATCAAGATAACCCCTTGATCATCGTTCCTAGTAAAAAGATATTTCGCTGATGTAAACATGAAAAAATAGGAACGATGATCAAGGCCGACTCTAACCTGTATTAAGATGAATGAATCCCGTAGTGATATACAGTGTAAAAGGATCAATTACGGATCAATGATCAAGTGAATGAACATTGCGGAAGCATGTAAATCTTTGACTAACTTACGGTAAATCGTAGGCTGAATGGGCATTGAGCATAAAAGCCACTCAAAAGGGCATAAATCCATTTACCCACATGTACAAATACGCCATTAACCAATAGAACTTGATCATGCTTCCACAATAACTGCGCACTTTTATGCTTTGTCATTAATCCAACAGGAAAACCTTTAGCAGGCATCATCATTTTGTATCGGCACATAAGATCAATAAACAGGTGTGAAACTGCAACCAAATAGACTTTTTTAGCACTCTTGATCATCTTTCCGAAAAAATAGAGAAGCAAAAAACGACAGTAGGGGATAAAGAAGATAAGATAATGATCATCTACTCAGCGCTAAAATTCAAAAACCGTCACTATAAGAATTAAACTGACCTATTGCACTGTGGATAACCTGTTTATCCTCGTTGATCATACTTTCACTCTCATCTTGATCATTGGTCATAAATTTGATGATCATTGTTCCTGAGATCTCTGATCATGGTTACGTAGCAATGATGATCATGCTTACGTTACATCGTTGATCATCGTTCCGTATTACCATGAAAATTAACACTTACCTTTCAATCACTTACATGAAAAACACCAGCCGGATCATTAGATCACTATATCAATAAGATCAGTTTTAATCATAAAGATCAGTCTTAAAAGAAATTAATTTTTTTCTTTCTTTTTAAAAGATTTTTTCTTAAGCTATACGGAACAATGAGCAAGTTACGATAAAGTGTAGATGGATACTAAATGGCCAACGAAGATAAGATCTTAATCCAACCCCCACGAAGCCACAAAGATGGACATTTATTTGAAGTGAATAACGCAGCTATCGAATGGATAGAGCAATATCAACACTTCAAAGGGGTAACCAAAAGTATTGTTGAATTATTAAACCTTATCTCCTTACGAGGAATGAGTAGCAAAGATGGTTATGTATCTACCACTGAGTTAATTAATGCAACCGATGGCCAAATTACCCGAGCGGCAATACAGCAACGCCTTAGAGCGGCTGTAAACATTGGTTTATTTAGTCAAGCCGCAGTACGTTTTGAGACTGGCCTTGCTGGTAAAACAATGCTGCATCGCTTTGTTAATCCCTCTTTGCTCATCACGACTCTAGGATCGGGCAGTTTACAAACCGAAACCAGTAAAACAACGGCCAAAAGAAAAAAAACACAGGCATTGGCGCAAACCCGCGTAAATAAACAGCTATTAACCGAACATGGCTTAAATAATCCACCAGCCATGTTGGATGAAGCGGATCAGTTTGTTGTATCACCTACCAATTGGGCTGGGATTATAGATCAAGCATTAGCGCCACCAAGAACAAGAAAAAGTTACCAAAAATCAATGGTTTCTATTTCAGGCACCCGAGCAATAATTGAAACCCGATCGTCAAAACATATTATGACAGTGGACGATCTGATGACCTTGTTCGCGCTGTTTACTCTAACGGTTCAGTATCACGATCACCATCAAGACAATTATCATATCAATGCGCAAATAGCCCCTAATAAAACCCCATTGTACATTACCGATATCTTATCTTTGCGGGGCAAGAAGGACAGTGGGCCTGCTAGAGACTCCATTCGTGATAGCATTGATCGTATTGAATATACCGATTTTCAATTGCATGAACTTACCGGCCAATGGCTCAGTGAAAATATGCCTGAAGGCTTTAAAAGTGATCGTTTTCGCTTTTTAGCCAGAACGATCACAGCCTCTGAAGAAGCTCCTACAGAAAATGAAGCAGGTGAGATCAAGATCAAACCCAACTTATATATTTTAGTTTGGGAACCTTCGTTCTATGAAGAGTTGCTGACTCGGGATTATTTCTTCTTATTTCCACCGGAAATTCTTCGTCAGCACACATTAGTCTTTCAACTTTATTCCTACTTTCGTAGCCGTATGTCGCGCCGTAGCTCTGATTGCATGTTACTTAGTGAGCTCAATCAAAAGCTAGCGAGAAACATAGAATGGCGTCGATTCTCCATGGATTTATTGCGAGAGTTGAAAAAACTGTCCAATGGGAAAGGGGATGATGATTTGTTTGTGGTGAATTTATGGGGGTATCACCTGACATTATCGGCATTAGATATTAAAGGCAAAGTTAAAGACTATCAGGTGGATATTAAGTGTAATGCGGAAGAAGTTATTCGATACGCCCGCGCCCGAACTACCAATGCCGGTAAACGAAATATGGCTCCTACCTTACCCAATCCACTGCGTCACGAAATGGTGTCTAAACAAAAACTTGATGAGTTAGCGGGAATTATTGATGGGGAGTTTGAACCTATTCAGCGCAAAAAGTCTTCTCCGAGAGGCAATTTAGGCCGCCGAGTGAAATTGCGTAAGCATTTAGTTGAGATCAATGCAGAAGAGATCACCATAAGTTTAACTAAATACACCTCTCCAGAGGCCCTAGAACGCAGTATAACCGCATTATCGGCAATGACTGGGCATTCTCCTACTTCTATCCGTGAAGAGTGTCAGGAGCTTCTAGATAAGCTAGATTGGTTGAGAGTCGGGGATAAGGTGATGAGTTATGAAACATTGAGTCACACCATTGAGTTGTACAATCAAGATGGCGCAGGATCTCATTTGACGATCGAACGTTTGATCTTAGGTTTAGCGGTACGTCGTAAAGTGTGTCGTCAGATCTTTGAGAACCATTATGATGAAACAGTAATGCGAGCCCTCAGAGAGATAGCGTCGGGCTCTTGATCATGCTTTCGTAAAGATCACTTTATTACAACACTGGTGTCGTTACTTTGTTGAGGGTTTTAATACTGGGATTGGCGTCTCACTGAGTGGATAGCATATGCAAAATCTATTATGCCCATTGAGTTGTCTACGCAGTTCACATTGCCACGCTTCATCTTGCTGATTTTTGCAAAAATCCATAATCAGCAGAATGATGTGCTGCAGTTTTTCGCTGCAATATAAACGAATATTTTGATCCACTTCAGCACGGCTTATTAAGTGCTCTAATTTTGCTTGAGCTAAGCATAGATAGGCGTATGAGGCGTTGAATTGGGCAAGTTGTAGGTGATATTGATAAAGATGCACACACCCATCGAGCCAGTACTCAAGAGCCAAGGTTTGTTGCGATGATAACTCGGTCCCCCAAAGCTCTAATGGTGGGTCATTAATGAGCTTAGAGAGTACCTCTACTTGATCATGCTTCCGTTGTTTATACCAATTTGAGATTTGCTGTTGCCATTGATCTAGCGGATCCACCGAAATGCCTCCTTGCTTCAACCTAATTGCCTTAAGTGTAATTCATTAAACGTTGAAATGTGATCGGGTGTTCATGATGTTTATAAACCTTAAGCTAGGTTGATAGTTGCATCACATATTGTATGAAAAGGCCTTAACAAAAAAAGACTGAGTTGCTATCAATACGGGGTCGGAGAGGCTATTTTGAATCATAAAGAATGTTAGCTTCTCTGTATATCTGAGAAGGCGCTATGCCTTAATCTTTATTGTCATTCTAGGAGCAAAACGATGTCTATTAATTCTATCAGCCGCGAAGAGATGCAGAGTCTCACAGGTTTGTGGGATGAATTGAATGTCTCCCCCACAGTCAACTCAAGCAAACAGGTTAAATCTGCCGAAGCCCGACGTCGAATCGAACAAATGCGTGATATTAGGGAAAGCGGGTTTACATTGGAAGAGGCGAGAGAGTTAGGCTTACTGCATTAATTTCTCATATTGATAAAGAAGCTCGCTTAAATAGTGAGCTTTTTATGGCTTAATTGGCTCTTTTATTTACAGTGTAAATTTTCACATTTTTTCATCTCTATGATTTGTGCTATATTACGCATCACGAATTCGCAGTATAAAACCACACATGTCGATAAATCTTTCTAAACTTCCTGCTGAAGAGAAGTACCGTGTTGAGTTGGACAAGCAAGCATCTTATTTGGTGTGGAAGGTCAAAAACGGGCAAGGTACTGAACTAGAGATTTCAGAGCAACGCAGCAAGCTTAAAAGCGAACAACACGTGCTTTGGTTTGACGAGTCTGTTTCGAAGTATCGACAGATGATGAATTTAAGGTAGTTCTTTATCATCAACCTTAAGTTGGTGACTGTGACTTTTTCTTAGACATATAGAATTAGAGAGTAGATCCCGATGGGAAGAAGTTTTGAAGTGCGCAAGGCCTCAATGGCCAAAACCGCTGGCGCAAAAATTAAAGTTTATTCTAAATACGGTAAAGAAATTTACATGTGTGCGAAGAACGGTGGTTCAGACCCAGACATGAACTTGTCTCTAAAACACCTCATCGCAAAAGCGAAAAAAGACCAAGTTCCAGCGCACGTTATCGACAAAGCGATCGATAAAGCCAATGGTGGCGGTGGTGAAGATTACCAACCGGCTCGTTACGAAGGATTTGGCCCTGGTGGCACCAGTGTCATTGTTGATTGTTTAACAGATAACGGTAACCGTACTTTCCAAGATGTACGCCAATGTTTTGTAAAAACAGGGGCTAAAATTGGTGTAGAAGGCTCGGTATCTCACATGTTTGATCATCAAGCTGTATTCCAGTTTAAGGGTGACGACGACGAAGCAATTCTAGAAACGTTAATGATGGAAGATGTTGACGTAACGGATGTTGAGTTAGAAGACGGTGTGATCACTGTGTTTGCACCAAACACTGAGTTCTTCAAAACGAAGACTGCACTTAATGGTGCTTACCCAGACCTAACAATGGATGTGGAAGAGATTACTTTTGTTCCACAAATTCCAACTCCAGTGACTGGGGAAGATGCAGAGAAATTCCAAAAATTCCTCGATCTTCTGGATGACTGTGATGATGTTCAGCAGGTTTACCATAACGCTGAACTATAAAGTTAAGTGCCTATATTAGTACGCGACTAACTTTATACTCCAATGATGAGAGCAAGCCACAGGCTTGCTCTTTTTTCGTTGTGTTTTCATTTATTCGGGCTCTATTACTGCGGTCGATTTCAACAGTATCGGCATTATAAGGAAATAAAAATGCGAATTAGTTTTATTGGTTTAGGGGTTATGGGCTACCCAATGGCAGGCCACCTTGCAAAAGCCGGTTTTGACGTTCGAGTGTATAACCGAACCTTTAGTAAAGCACAGCAATGGACTCAAGAGTATCCAGGGCTCGCTTTTGATACCGTTGCGGAGTGTGTGCAACAAGCCGATATTGTGTTGGTGTGTGTAGGAAATGATGACGATGTACGTAGTGTTACTACTTCGCCAACGGGAGCCATTGCACACATGAAGCCACATGCGATATTGGTGGACCATACAACAACGTCGGCAAACCTTGCTCTGGAACTTATGCAAGTAGCAGAGCAAGCTAAAGTGCGCTTTATGGATGCGCCTGTATCTGGTGGGCAAGCAGGGGCGGAAAATGGCGTATTGACCGTTATGTGCGGCGGTGAAGCTGCGGATTTTGCTGAGATGCAGGCCCCATTTGATGCTTACGCTAAATCCTCGGTACTGATGGGGGAAGTGGGGCAAGGACAAAGAGCGAAGATGGTCAATCAAATCTGCATTGCAGGGGCGTTGACAGGCTTGTCTGAAGGGCTGTTATTGGCAGAAAAATCAGGCTTAGATATAGGCACTTTAGTTGATTGCCTTAAAAACGGTGCTGCTGGATCTTGGCAGATGGAAAACCGTGCGCAAACCATGGCTCAAGATCAATTTGATTTCGGTTTTGCTATTGATTGGATGATTAAAGACCTCGGTTTTTGTTTAGAAGAAGCCAAACAGCATGATTTAACCTTACCGTTAACCCAAACCTGCAGTGAAGCGTACCAAACCTTGTCTAAGGAAGGCTTAGGTCGAATGGATACCTCTGTGTTAATTAAAGCGATTCGTAAGCAAGCACAATCATAAGTTTTTGTTAATCAATGTGTCGTTTACTCGCTAAACACACTATATACTTCATATATCTCATTTAACGTGTCGTCTTTTATGACGGCACGTTTTTTTACTAGGAGCGGCAAATGTCTGCAAAACAAGAAATTCAGAACCTAAACAACCGTATTGATAAGTGTAAGCATAAGTTAGAAGCTGCCAGACTACGTAGTGATTCATCAATGATTAGACAGTTTGAGCAAGAGATCACTAAGCTACAAAAGCAAGTGGCTCAGCTTAAGCATAAAGAAAGTTATGATCTAAACAAAGAACGTAAAGAATTGTCAGATAAGCCATTTTCTCGTCCAATTACGAAAAAAGAGCAAGCCGATATGGGGCAACTAAAGCGCCGCGTAAAAGGCATTGTTGTGGTTCACCCATTAACTAAGTTGGGTAAAGCCTTGCGTATTGACGAAGTAACTGGTTTTGCCGATAAAGAGTTTTAACAGTCAATTTTGCCCTAAAATTGTTGTTATGCGTCATATTTAATATCCACACCTTGCTGATTAGTGTCGCTTTCAGTAAAATACTGCGCTCGGTCAAAAAGTAACCAATCGCAAGGTGTGAATGAAAGAGCATGTCATAGTCACAGTATCCACTGTTGATGGAACTCGTCATTTCCAGTTAGGAAAATTATACCAACATTGCCTTAAAGGCATGATCTATTTGACCTTCGCTGCCATTTTTACCGCGGGTGTAATGATTTATTACCTCAATAACGAAGTTGACTTCGCCCTATCTAAACAAACTGAACTACAAAATCGTTCGCTTAAATTGAGCGAAGAAGTGGAACAGTTACAACGATTAAAAGTAGAGCTTGAAGGGGACTTAGGTGCAGGTGAGGAACGCTTGCAACAGGTGTCGGATAGGTTAGCGGATCTTGAGGTGGTATTAGGTGTAGCCGAAAAAGATGGTGAACTGGAACACCGCCTTGATGCAGCCGCGGTAACCTCTTCAGTTCGCCTTTACATGCTCAATAATATTCCTAATGGCTCTCCGGTAGGTGATGTGCGTGTCTCTTCACATTATGGCTATCGAATTCACCCTAAAACAGGCAAAAAGACCCTGCATCGTGGTATCGATTACGCGGTCAATACAGGGGCACCAATTTACGCTACCGCAGATGGAGTGGTTGAGGTGGTAAGGCCAAGTAAAACGGGCTCTGGTAATTTTTTACGCTTGCAACATGCCTATGGTTTTTCTAGTTCTTATTCTCATCTGCAAAAATTTAAAGTGAAGTCGGGAGATTTTGTAGAAAAAGGTCAATTGATTGCCTATTCCGGTAATACCGGCTTTTCTACTGGTCCTCATCTTCATTATGAGATTCGTTTTGTAGGTAGAGCACTAGATCCATTGGCATTCCATGAATGGAGTGCCACTAATTTTGAAACATTATTTGAAAAAGAACGAGGTATTAGGTGGGATTCTTTAGTCAAAAGAATAGAAAATCGGGCAAGCAATCAGTTACAACTCTCATCGCAAAAGGGTGTCAGGTTGAAGGACAGTTCAAGTTAGAGAGTGATATGCATGTTGACGGTACGATTATTGGACAAGTTAGTGTTGAACAAGCGCTCATTGTCAGTCAATCTGGGCGCGTGGAAGGTGATATATTTGCCGGTAAGGTGATCGTTAACGGCGTTATTGAAGGCTCTTGTCACGCCACTTCTGTGGAGATCCTTGAGAGCGGTCAGATACAAGGTACGATTTATACGGACGATTTAAGTATAGAGCGCGGTGGGAAGTTTAATGGTGATACTCAGCCTGCACAAAAAGAGCAAGTGGTGGAGTTGACCGCTAAAGAGGCTCCTATGGACTCGTCACTAAAACAGAGAGTAAATAACTGATTTATGTTTAATGCTTTATACCAATCGTACTAAATAACTGGTCATTCTAGCTTGTTAAAATACTCGATAACTGCGTTAGAATTTTTGATTGTAGAATAACGACTTATCGAAAAATTCTGCCTTGTTTTCGAGCATTTTTCCTGCGCTATTTCTGATCACTTACTTAGTGTGATTGGTATTACATTTAATTTAATATGACAGCATAGAAAAAGCCACTTTACACTGTAAAGTGGCTTTTTTTAGGTATTTTGGTTTTACTTAAGTGTGACGATAGATCAGTTCAGTTTGGCTTTTAACTCATCCATTTGTCGACGTCTTTGCCAAAATGCTTCAGTCATTTGTTCCGCTTCAGTAAGGTTTGGACTAGCACCAATGTAGTCAACAGCCGTTAATTTAGCCGGTGTCGAGGTGGCCCTTTGCTGAGCAAGTTTATTGACAACAGAGTGCTCTGCTTGTGCAAGGGTAGCAATAGCCCCCGGCGTGAATACTTGGTCATTCCAGATTACGAGTTCATCAATAAGGGCAGCGTGTCCGGTATTATAACTTTGTGCATGGTCGTTATTGATTAAGAAGGGCAAACCTGTATGGATGGTTTCTTTTCGAGGTCCAGTAAGATCTACGCTACCCATATGTAGGACGTTAGTGGCATCATACACACCAAAGGTCATAACACCAAAACCTTCGCCACTGCTCCATGGCAAGGTTTTATCAACACTGACGACCAGTAGGTTCCATTCCTGAGTAGTACTTGATGCTGTAAATGGTAGTTCAATGAAGCAACAACTGCCTTCATTGTTTGCACCCACTTGCAGTTTTAACTGATTGTTGAGCTGAGCAAGTATTATGCCGTCAGCAGAAGATGACCAATGTTTATTGGTAATAATTGCAGGGTCATAGGATGTTCCATCACCGGCAAACCATAATGAGAAAGTGAATTTATCGGTATTAGTGAAGGTGTCTTCAAGTAGAAGATCATTGTTAAATTGTCTTATATGATATAAAGCGCGGTCATATTTACCCCATATTGAATAAGTTTGTGGTTCACCTGTTTTTTGTAGATCGTGTCCGCCGACTACGCTATTTTCTGTAAACTCACCATCAAAAGAGTACACGGCACTAATTGATTCAAAAGGAAGATCATCGTAGTCAACACTATCTAAAATGGTTACCGATGCGCTGACTGACTTAGGTATGTTGTTGTTAATTAATGTAAAGTTAACCTGGTGGCTTCCCTCTTCGAGTACATCTAGCTTAGGCTGAAATGTGTACACTTCTCCTGCAACGGCATTTTCTATGATCTGGATTTCTTCACCGTTTAATAATACTTGTACTGGCAATGAATTTGACGCTGTGAAGTGTATTTCGACGGCACCATTTTCCTGTGCGTTTTCAACAAATAGGCCTCGCACCCCAAGATCGCCAATAAAGGATGTCCCTTCTATTTCCCATTGAGGTTGTAGAGCAACGTCGTGCCATGTTAGCAGGGTAGGGGATACATCTGTTTGTGCGACATAACGGTATATGCCGTCTTTATCTCGGTTACCAATAGATTTTAGTGGTGTAGTAAACTGTTCGTTGAGTAACTCTTTTTTATTGGAGGCAATCCAAATTTTCTTAGCATCAATATCTTGAGAGCCGTGAGAGCAATCTACACTGTCGTCGTCATTTTGGCGATTGAAGCCGTGATCTGGAGCCACCAGCACTAACCATTCTTCATTGTGTTCCGCTTCTCTTTGTTCTACGGCATCAAGCATGTAGCCAAAGATCTCATCGGCTTCTTCAATGGTTTCTATATAGTCATGAGACCATGCGCCACCACTATTTCCGTAATAACAGTGACCAGAGTAATCCACCATATCTATAGTAGTGAAGAGTGAGTTGTAATCATCAGTTAAAATCTTTTCGGCAATTAACTTGCTGTTTACGTGCTCAGCCTCACGGTCTGTGCCTGAACGAAAAGCCTGTTTGTGCTCAATGTCTTTGAGATCAAAACTGAGGTAATCAAAGATAGGCCAGTTGGGGTATAAGCCAATTTTAAATTCAGGATCGTCGGCCTTTAAATGTTGCCAAACAGTTTTAAAACCATCGACACCTGATTTTTGCACGTTATGCCAACTTCCTGTCCAAAGTGTGGATTCACCTTCGACGGTACTGGTACCCGATTGAGACAAAGTACCAGAGATTCCTCCAGTATAGGCTTGTTGAAGAACGAGCTTATCTAGGTTAGGCGTTGACGCATTAAGTAACGCTTCGTAACGAGCGCCATCAATCATGACCATGAGTGATTTGCGAACTTTTGTTTCAGGTACGTCAGGTGTTTCAGGTAACTCAGGCTTTGCATCGCTATCATTAGCACTATTGCTTGAAGAGTCATTACATCCTGAGACCATAGCCAGCGCAGTTAGAAGAACAGCCCACTTACTTAACTTATCCATTGAGTTAATTCCATTATTATAAAGAGGCTATAGGGTAAGAATTAAGTATTTCAGGCTTGTTGCAATCTTAGTTAGTTTTTCTAAACAAGCTCGTTAGCAATGCTGAGTTGCAGGTTCGTAATATCATGATAAGTGAATGATTTTTCTGCTGTTCGTTCATTAACGTTTCATAAAACTCAGATATAACACGACTAGAGTTTCCAATCATTGACAATATAATGCCCCGAATTACTCAACGAATAACTGAGACACCCATAGTTAAGCAGCGCAGAATACCTCCATTTAGAGCGCTTCGAGCATTTGAATCTGCTGCGCGACATAACAGCATTTCTTTGGCCGCTGATGAGCTAATGGTCAGTCGCGCGGCAATCAGTCAACAAATTAAATTACTAGAAGAGTTTTTAGATTCAACTCTGTTTAATCGAGTGGGATCAAAGCTGTATCTAACGGAGTTTGCTCTTCATTATCAGCCTTTGTTAACGGAAACTTTGGATAACCTAGCGATGGGGACAGAGCACCTGTTTGGTAAGAAAAAAAGGCAATCTTTAACCATTAGGGTTGCGCAAAGCCTTTGTCATACTTGGTTGCTGCCTAGAATCGCTGATTTTAACCGTACTTATCCAGATATTTCGATTCAGTGTCATTCCACAACGAATGTTTACCCGAGCAATAGTAATAATGTTGATATTGAAATTGTGAATGGCCATGGCAACTGGAAAGGAGTTAAAGCATACCCTTTATCTCTCTGTGAGGAGTGGTGTGTTGTAGCAAGTCCTTCGTTTATTAAAGGGCATAACTTTATGAGTTCAATAGCAAATATTGCCAATTTCCCTAAAATTGCCACACTTGGTTACAATGAAGGATGGAGAGAATGGTTTGATTTAACCGATATAGGATTGCCTTTTAGCGAGCCTATAATGCAATTTGATAGCACCCAACTCTCAGTAGAAGCTGCCATACAAGGGTTAGGTATGTTGTTAGCAAAATCAGTACTCATAGAAGACTCAATAAAGCAGGGCACACTAGTAAAAGCTCATCCATTAAACATGCCGAGCAGCAGTAAGCACTACTTAATTACAAACCCCACTGCAACCAATCAAGCCCCCATCCACCTATTCTGCGAATGGCTAAAACACAGCGAAACCCCATAACCCCATAATCAGGCCACCCATTTAAACTTAGCGACCCATGCTATTTTTAACCTAGCCATCCATGCTAAATCCCCATTTAAACTTAGCCACCCATGCTATTTTTAACCTAGCCATCCATGCTAAATCGCATGTTCTGTGCAATTGACTAAACTAAATGGAGTATTTGAATGAAGGAGCAACTCAATGCCTCGCCCTCGAAGAACTCAAATTAGTCTTGAAGATACGCCTTATTATCACTGCTGCAGTCGCGTTGTCAGGCGCGCGTACCTTTGTGGCGACGATGCTTACTCTGGGAAAAATTACGACCATAGGCGCGGCTGGGTTGAATCATTATTACTAAAACTCACATCAGTATTTGCCATCGATGTTGCCGCTTTTGCTATTATGTCCAATCACTTACATGTGGTGTTACATGTTGATATTGAGGCCGCCAACGGCTGGAGTGACAGAGAAGTACTTGAGCAATGGCATCAAATATTTAAAGGCGATGAACTCACTCATCGCTTTGTTAAAGGGCATTTACTGCCCCCTGCAGATACCGCAATATTGCAGCATAGGATTGCTACTTATCGAAGTCGTCTTTGTGATATCAGTTGGTTTATGCGTTGTCTCAATGAGCCCATCGCACGCCGGGCCAATCAAGAGGACAACTGCTCTGGCCGATTTTGGGAAGGACGATTTAAATCTCAAGCCTTGCTCGACGAGGCTGCGCTAATTACCTGCATGGCTTACGTAGATTTAAATCCAATTAGAGCCAAAATGGGCAAAACACTTGAGCAGTCAGAGCATACCAGCATTCAACTTCGTATTCAGGGTGCTTTAAGGGGAGAGCAACCTAAACGCTTGCTGCCTTTTAGAGCCGATGAACAGCACAATCAACCTAAGGGCGTGGCTTTTTCGCTAAGTGACTACTTACAACTCATGGATGAAACAGGGCGATTAATTCGGGATGATAAGCGTGGCGCTATCAGTAGTGGTAGTCAGGATTTGTTGATAAAGATGAATATTGCCCCCGATAACTGGATGACACTTATCACTCAATTTGGCCACTTGTTCCATGGCCCTGTTGGGACACTTGAAGAACTGACATCTTACTGTGAGCATTTAGAAAAACGGCGACGGCATTTTGCACATTGTTGCCGATACTTGAAAGCGAATTAGTTGAGGAGTTAATTAACTTAAGAGTCCAAAAAATCCCCAAGCTTGGCTTTGGGTAAGCAATTTTATGCGAAAATCGCTGGTTTTTGTGTAATAGACGATATTTATAAGCCTACCACTCTGTAGTGTCCCCCTTTCTTCTGTTGAACCGAGAACTGCAAGCGGTTGATGTACATCGATCAAAAAAACAAAGCTATATTGCTGATTTAAAATGGGTGGCTAGTTAAAAATAGATCACGTATAGAGGCCTAGGGTTATCGGTTTTCGTATCGGTTGTAGTCTAATAGGCCGTATTCTATGGGTTGATCTTTTTCGTACCATGCGTGGATTTTGTCGCTGAATGGCCAGAAGTTGGGGTCGGTGCGTCTAATGGCAAATTTATCTAGCAGTGCTTCATAGTCGTCGTTATCTTCTACTTGGCGAATGGTTTTGACCAGTTCGGGTATTTGGTGCTCTTTTAGGGAGAGGAATACGCTAGGGTAACTGCCTAAAATCCCGTTGACTAAGGTGAAGTCATCTAATTCTGGCTCTCTATTATTATCCTCATTAAATAGGCTAGAAATATTGGTGTGCGCGTTGTTGTGAATCAGAGTGAATACATGCTGTTGGCCATTTTCCGCTTCTATGTTGATTATGGATATTTGCGGAAAATATTTAATCCCTCCACCAACTAAGGTGTGAAGTTCTTGCAGTTGTAGTTCGCTATCACGTTTTAATGGGGTGTGGCTAATTGCGTAGCGATGATCTAATGCTGGCATAACATGCTCTGTGAGTAAGGTGAGTAACTCCTGTTTTGGTTTATTGGTTCGGTATTCAATGCCTGATTCTTGATTAAATGGCTTAGCATTACTTATTAGGTAATCAGAAAACTCGACGGATTGCCCTTGATACCAACTGGATAATATTTGATGACGTGACTCTTTAGGCAGCATAGCAATAAAGTTACTTTCACCTTCAATACGCAGTAAATCCATATACATACGGGTGATTAACTGGTGACCAAAATTACCATAGATATCAAAACCAGCCACTAGCAAATAATGAATGCGCTCTAGAAGTGCATAGTCAATTACCCATGCGGTTTTAGGCTGATTACCCACCAAGCCTTTGGCTACACTGGCGCTATCGAAATGTCGGAAAATGGTGAGGGCAGCGTTAGGGTTTTTGCCATCTCCATCCCAAATCATACGCAGATCTAAGTGTTCCGAATCTGAGAATCGGTCGTTCATAAATTTCATTTTCTCAGTAAGATAAATGGACTGGCTCTTGGAGAATTTAAGCCAGTTAAAAAGGGGCGTGGTATTACTATCAAGTTGACTAGGTAACTGCATATTGGCTACCTGCGATTTATAGAACTCAGTGGCTCCATACTTTTCTGCTTTATTGGGATCGGTAAAAAACACCCAAAAATGGTCATTGATAACATTTAGCGCTAGTTGCCCGCGACATACAGGCCCCTTTATATAAGCCATGATGGTATTTTGTGCCTCTTCAAGCATGAAACGGTAGCGGCTTTCTACTGGAATGTCAGAGAAGGCAAGAATAGGGTTCGAAGCTACTTTAATATCGTAACTTGGTAATGTATTAACTTGATAGTCAGGGCGATCAAACCATTTTATGTAGTTATCCATTCTTTGTTGGTTTAAGGCATAGGGCATATGCGTTTTATCGACAATGGTTTCTCTTTCTTGAACTAAACGGTAATAGACGCGCTGAACACCCGGATCGGAATAAGGCCGGCGAGTCGCAATACGTTTAATAGGCTCTCCTGGGGGAGTGGATGAGCGCACTAAACTAAAAAATATTCGTTCGTTGAACTCTGAAAAATAAAGATGAGACAGGAACAGGTGTTCATAGATATAGCGACTGGTGATCTGGCGTTTTAAATCATCCTGATTAAAATAAGCCTCCCACTTATTTCGTGCATTAGTTTGTGCCTCAGAAAGGGGAGGAAGCTCAGACATGGTCGCTCCTTGGCGTAACCAAGCCAGTAACGTTTGTTGTTCATCGTTGGCTAATGCGGGCAGACCATAAGGCATACCCCATAAAGGGTATTGCTCCTTGTAGGCTTGGATGGAATCTGAAGTAGGGCAAATATTGGATCTGTTGAGACTGAAATCAAAATCATCATCGTCAAGAATAAGGTCGTCAGGTAGCGGGTGTTGTTGTTTTTGAATGAGAAGTTGCGCCATTACCCCAGCATCAATATTCACGTCTCTACGTTGCAAACGCTCATTTAAGACCGGGTAAAAACCATGTTCACGCCAAGCTTGAGTTGAGTGGGCATCTTCATATAAACGAGTGGGGGCGGTGGCTGTGAGTCGTTCACCTTGATACACAACCGCGGTTGTGGCTCCTCGGTCGATCCCTTCTGCGGATGTCATTTTTAATTGGCAAGGCGCGTCATAACAGGCATGACAGACTACGCAGCGTTTATCTATTATCGGTTTTACTTCGTCTAAGAAATAGTGCGCTTGAGATGTATGACTGGCAACCGTTCGTTTGTGTACTTTCTCTGGGCCAAAGAGCTCATTAAAATTTAATCCCACATAGGAGGCACAGCCTGAAAAAATAACGATAAAGGCGATGAGGGTAAATTTTTTCATTAACATCCATATCCTCTAGTTAGCAAGACTCTTTAATCATGGTTGCCATTGGCGTATGAGTCAAAATCGAATCTAAGCGGGTAATAAAAAATGTGCGCTTATCCGTTAGGGCGTCTCTTTAAACACACAAACACAGTGTTAAGATTGATAATAGATCACCTCTCCTTGTGCCCCTTTCTTAGACAGATACATCGCTTTATCCGCGTAATCTACCAATTGTGAAGGTTGGGTTGAGTCTTGTGGGGAGACAGAAATACCGATGCTACAGCACACGTCTATAACCTTATCTTTATACATTAGGGGCTGTCGGACCTTATCGATCAGACTATTGATGATATGTGGCAAATCATCGGGGGAGCGTATATTGGATAGCAACACGATAAACTCATCCCCGCCATAGCGATAAACTCGATCTGAGCTACGTATTGTGCTCTGAATTCTCTGCGCGACGGCTTGCAATAATATGTCGCCGTATTCATGACCTAGGTTGTCGTTGAGTGATTTAAATCCATCCATGTCGATAAAACAAACAGCAACAATGCGGTTATTTAACTGGCTGTAAGTGATCGCTTCAGCGATATCTGATTGTAAAGTGATGCGATTTTTAACCCCGGTAAGCTCGTCAGTATGAGCCTTTGTATGCAGATCAGAGTGACGCTGGTGGATGTTCTCACTCATTTTATAGAACCGACCCATCAGACAACCAATTTCATCTTTAGGTAGATAATCCACAACATCTTGCTTTTGACCTTGCTCTATTTTTTGAGTGGCATTGAGCAATTTAGTTAAAGGGGTGAATAATGTTCGATTGACTGTTAGCACGGTGAAAAGCGCCAAAAACAACATAACAATGGCCTCAATAATGATCAGCATCGTAATGTAGGCGCGTACTTCTCGGTAATCACCGTTGTGTTTTTCCAGTAACCGTTGTTCTTCGTTACTAAAGGCTGAAAGATGAACGCGAATGTTGTCCATGTGTATCTTGCCAACGTTAGAACGAACCATAGCAATGGCTTTTTCTGGGTGTTCGTTGTAAAGATCGATAGTTAATGCCAACTCTTCCAATTTACTGTCAATATCTGTTATCAGTTCATCAAGCAACTGTTGTTGTTGCGGGTTTTCCAAGGTCAATTCTTTTAAAGTGCCCCATATCACTTTAACCTCATCGCGAGAGTGAAAGTATGGCTCTAAATAATGGCTTTGTCCGGTAAGCAAATAGCCGCGTTGCCCCGTTTCTGTATCTGAAATAGCGCTAAGTAATTGAGTAGATGCCTGCAACACTTGATTAGTGTGTACCACCCATTGCAGTTTGTTTTCACTACGCGACTCAAGGAAATAGACAAAGACGATATTGGTCATCGAAAAGAAAAATAACCCCCCTAGCAGCAATTTTAATTTCGCTTTAATCGTCATCAATAGACTCCTTTCTATTTAACGGCTTATTTGCGTTTTGTTAGTTCGTACAGTCCAATAGTTTGATTGAGAAAATGTATTTAGGCATAACATAAAGCCATTCACGGTAACATTATGTTAACAGAGGGCGGGCGGAATTATTGTTTTTTTTTGCAATAAAAACCGAGATGCAATGAGTTGATTATGTTTTTAATTACATGAATTGTATGATTTTTTGTTTTTACTCCCTAATAAATGGGCAATAGCGCACTACACTTAACAGATATCTATAATTATGATTGTTATCATAAACAGAGTTAATTAGAGTATATATTCTAATATGTGTCGTATCGGTCACTCAGGAAAGAATGTGAAGTTAAAATTTAAACCCATTGTTATTGCGCTTGTATGTGGACTTAGCCTGCCGGTTGCAGCCCAAGAGGTGACTTTTAATCAAGCGTGGCATTTGCTAATGCAGCAAAATAACTCATTAGCTGCGGGTCAAGCTAATGTAGATCGTTATAAAAACCTTCAAGTAGCAAAACAAAGTCTCAATTTGCCATCGGTGACTTTGTCAGCCAATTACACTCGGCTTGATGATGATGTGACTTTAAGTGGCAAACAAATTAAAGACAGTATTACCACGCCTATCACTTTGCCCCCCATTTCTATTCCAGCATTAGCTAACTCCTATGCGACACTGGAAGAGAAAGACGTGTTTACCTCTTCAATCCGTGCTGTTTGGCCGATATTTACTGGCGGAAAAATTATTTCTGCACAATCTATTGCCGCAGCACAAACTGATGAGGCTCGAGCTCAACTGGAAATGGAACGCCAAGCTCGCTTTGAAGACTTAGCCAAATACTACTTTGGTGTTGTCTTATCTAAGCAGGTGGTTCAAACCTATCAATCTGTGGAGCAAGGATTAGAACAACATGCTCTTTTTGCAGCTAAGTTAGAACAGCAAGGACAAATTGCCCATGTTGAAAAACTGCAGGCGGACGCCTCATTAGCTAAAGCCAAAGTTGATAGGAAAAAAGCGCAAAGAGATCTACAAATAGCCAGCAGTGCTTTAACGCAAATTCTTAATCAATCACAAACCGTCACCCCTACAAGTAAACTGTTTATTAATAGTAACTTGCCACCGTTAAGTGCGTTTACTAACGAAACCTTAGCCAGTTACCCTGGTCTTTCAATTCTTGATGCGAAAGAAAAGCAAGCGAAAGGACTGACTGATGTAGAAAAGAGTAAATACTACCCAGATGTCTACTTATACGGAAATTACAATCTGTATGAAGGGGACTCTATCACCGCACAACTCACACCAGATTGGTTTGTGGGGGTAGGCGTTAGCGTACCACTATTAGAAACGAGCGGTCGCTCAGGGCAACTTGAAGCGGCGCACAGTGCTGTGTTGCAAATTACGCACTTACGCGCTCAAGCCAAACAAGACTTATCCGTACTGGTACAAAAAACTTATCTTGAAGCGGAGCAATCCATGGAAGAGGTGAAAGGATTAAATGCCAGCATTGAGCTTGCTCAAGAGAATCTACGCTTACGTCGCAAAATGTTTAGTCAGGGTTTATCTAACTCTTTGGATGTAGTCGATGCAGAGCTTTATCTTGCAAGCATTCAAACTCAACAACATGTTGCACGTTTTAACTATTTAATATCTTTAAATAAATTACTCGCCCTAAGTGGAAAAATGAACACCTTTAGCCAATATGAAAATCGCCCTAATAAAACCGTTAATACAGCGCGTTTATCTACGCACGAACTAACTACTACGCACGAACTAACTAAGCAAGGCTCAACCAAGCAAGGAGAAACCCATGTCCACTAAAACCCCTATTGCTGTTGCTGTGTTAGCTTTAGTTGCCCTGGTCGGCTATGGCTTTTATCAAGCTTACCAGCCACAACCGATTCGTATTCAAGGTCAAATGACCGCTCAGCAATACAGCATTTCTTCTAAGGTGGCAGGGCGCATTGATACGATCAATGTAAAAAAAGGCGATAAGATACATAAAGGCGAGCAAATTTTTACGATTTATAGCCCAGAAATTGATGCTAAATTAGAACAAGCTCGCGCAGGACAAGAAGCCGCTGGAGCGATGGCTGAGCAAGCGGAAAACGGTGCACGCACGCAGCAAATTTCAGCCGCTCACGACCAATGGCGTAAAGCGAAAGCTGCGTCGTCGCTTATGGAGAAGACCTACCGCCGAGTGAATCATCTTTATAAAGATGGTGTGGTAGCAGAGCAAAAACGCGATGAGGCCTACACCCAATGGCAAGCCGCAAAATATACCGAAAATGCAGCGTATCAGATGTATTTATTGGCCAAGGAAGGGGCTCGCTCAGAAACGAAAAAAGCCGCTAGTGAAAAAGTGCGTATGGCAGCAGGCGCCGTTGCTGAAGTAGAAGCCTATGCCGCAGATACGCAAATTGAGAGTAGGTTTGATGGTGAAGTGTCACAAGTGCTTTTGCATAGCGGTGAGCTAGCACCACAAGGTTTTCCGGTTGTAACCGTTATTGATACGCTTGATTCATGGGCGGTATTTAATGTGCGTGAAGATCTGCTTAAGCATTTTGCTAAAGACAGTGAAATTAGCGCCTTTGTACCCGCTTTAGATGATGAGGTTCGTTTCCGCATTACTCATGTTGCTGTAATGGGTGATTTTGCTACATGGCGGGCAACAGACAGCACTCAAGGTTTTGATTTGCGCACTTTTGAGGTGGAAGCTCGCCCCCTTGATCATCAAGGAGAGTTTCGCATTGGCATGAGTGTGGTATTAACGCTTGATGAGCAAGAGTAAATAACATGCTGGTTTTTTTAGCCGATGAGTGGCAACGGCTGCGTCAAGACAAATGGCTATTGGCATCCATTACTTGGTTGCCAATCTTGATCGCCATTTGTGTGTGGTGGATATTCTCACAAGGTATTGCCCGCTCACTGCCCATAGCGGTGATTGATCACCAACACAGTAAGCTCTCTTATCAATTAACGCATAGTCTCGATGCAAGCGATATGCTGCAAGTAAACACTCACTTTCTATCGGAAGGCGAGGCAAAAAAGGCGTTAATCGGCAGTGATATTTATGCTTATATGATCATCCCAAAGCATTTTGACCGAGATATTTTATTATCGAATCCCCCGCAAGTAAGCGTGTTTTATAACAGCCAATATATATTAGTGGGAAAGCTGATTAACTCGGCTATTGTGCGCGCTATAGGGACCTTTGATGCGCAAATTGAAACCTTAAAGCATTTATCGTTAGGTGGGCAAACGGTGAAAAGCGCTCTTGGACAGTCAGTGACAGTGCGCAATCAGATCACGCCTTTATTTAACAGCAATAGTAACTATGCCCAATTTTTGGTTTCAGCCATTGTGCCTGCTATTTGGCAAATTGTGATTGTGGTCGGCACCATACTCACCTTAGCGTTACATAAACGGCAAGGATTGATGCAACACTGGCCAGAGCAAGGAGTCTTGCGTTGCCTAGTGAATACATTATCGTGTTATATCCCCATTTATCTCATTTTAGGGATGGGCTTTTTAGCTTGGTTTTATCTCTATTTAGATTGGCCGATGCAAGGAGGATTTGGCGTGTTGATTGTGGCGCAACTCGCGACAATCATTGCCTGTATGTTGGTGGGATGTCTCTTTTTCTTTATTACCTTTGATGCGGCCAGAGCCTTGAGCTTTGCCGGTGCATTTACCGCCCCAGGATTTGCCTTTATGGGGATCACTTTTCCGGTGACGGATATGAACACTCTAGCGCAGTTTTGGCGCAGCTTATTGCCGATTAGCCATTATATTGAAGCACAAGTTAGTCAAGTGTCTTACGGCGCTGCTACTTGGCAAACCCTTGAGCATCTTATTCCTATGCTGGGTTATTTATTACTGCTATTGGTGCTGGCAAAATTAGCCAATAAAAAGATACAAGGTGCGTCCAATGAACTGGCGTGAGATTTTTAAGCAAGAGCTAAAAGCTATTTTAACTAACCCGGTGGTAGTGCTTACTATCTTTGGTGGGGTTATATTCTATTCATTTTTATATCCGTTACCTTATGCCAATCAAAAACCAAACGAGCAACATATTACGGTAGTTAATTTGGATAAAAGCAAAGTCAGCTATGATCTTGAGCGCATGGTGGATGCCACATCCCAAATTCATATTACGCAAACCGCGCACAGTATTAACCAGGCAAAACAGCAGTTTTTAGATGGTGAAGTTAGCGGTATTTTAGTTATTCCTGAACACTTCTATCGTGATCTACTGTTAGGAAAAAGCCCAACGCTCGCATTTGCAGGGGATGCGTCGTATTTCCTGGTCTATGGCACAATAGTTGAAGGACTTGCTAGAGCAGGAGGTACATTAGCGGCAAAAGCTAAAGTGGCACGCTTGGTTATGGAAGGTGAGCCACTGGTAACAGCAGCAAGCCATTACAGCTCAATAAGCCTGAACATGAAACCTACCTTTAATGCCTCTGGTGGCTATGTCAATTACGTTGTTCCTGCCGTGTTTGTGTTAATACTACAGCAAACATTAGTCATGGGTGTCGGCATAGTTGGAGCCACGATCGCCAAAAGAGAGTCTTATGCTCGTTTACTGGCAAGAGTGGTCTGTTTTAGTGGCTTTTATTATGTATTAAGCGCCTATTATTTTGGTTGGAGTTTTAATTTTTACTCTGTATCTCGCTTAGCGCATCCGCTACAACTGTTTATATTCGCCACACCTTTTTTGCTCTCAGCTAGCATGATAGGGCTGTTATTGGGCATGGTCGTTCCTAGAAGAGAACTGGTCACTGTGATTGTATTAATGAGCTCTATGCCATTGGTATTTAGCGCTGGCTTTATATGGCCATTAGAAGCCATCCCTGAGCCCATTGTGTGGCTATCTAATCTATTTCCTAGCACACCAGCCATTCAAGGCTTTTTACAGCTAAACCAAATGGGGGCGGATTTTTCTCAAGTTACCCCTCAATATTTTACGTTACTTGCACAGGTGTTTGGTTGGGCCTGTGTGGTGTTTTGGGTGAGAAGAAGGCAAGACCTTGTTAGTGAAAAAAGTAAATGCAGTTCAGTTCCCCTTGCAGACAACAGCTAGGATGAAAAATAGACGCCCTTATTTTTGTTAAATACATAGGATATCACGGCTATATGCGGTCTATTCGATATCTACTGGTTGCATATAAAGCCTTGTAAAGTAAGGTAAATACGCTAGGTTAAAGCCTTTTATTACCTTTAAAATCAGAACTTGGAAATTTATTAATAAAGGTCGGACAATGAGCCGTTGGTTACGAAACTTCATCCTAGTTACCGTTATTTTATGCGCAAGTATTTTGTCTATTTACAAGATTCATCCCGATCTTTTTAGTACAAGCTCAGATGACAGCACGTCTTACCGAACCGAATCCGTTTCCATAGGAGATATTAGCCTGAATGTCAGCGCAACAGGGACTCTTGCCGCGGTCAATGATGTGGTGGTTGGGGCTCAACTTTCGGGGCAAGTGGTTAAGGTTTATGCCGATTTTAATGACAGTGTTGAACAAGGGCAATTGCTCGCAAAAATTGACCCTGCCTCTTTTGCATCAAAAGTGGCGCAGGCCCAAGCCTTGGCTGATAAGAGTAAAGCAGATGTAGCCGCACAGCGTTTTCAAATCGAGCGCTCAAAACTGAATTATGAGCGCTCAATAAGAGAATTACAGCGAGCAAAAGGGCTTTATTCTAGTCAAAATGTCTCTGAAGATGCCATAGACGATCTACAAACTCAGAGCAGTCAAAATAAGCTTGATTGGCAGCAAAGTCTTGTTCAATTAGACATTCTTAAAGCAACGTTGGCGGCCAACCTAGCCAGTTTAGAACAAGCGCAAATTGAGCTCAATCGCACCGATATTAGAGCCCCAATTAGCGGATTTGTGATAAACCGAGAAATCGAAGCGGGACAAACGGTCGCTTCAAGCTATAACACTCCCGAACTTTTTACTTTAGCGAAAAACCTTTCAGAAATGGAAATTGAAGCGTACATAGATGAATCTGACATAGGTTTAGTTAAAGAGGGGCAAGGGGTTCGATTTGGTGTGGATGCGTTTGCTGATCGTCAATTTAAAGGTGTAGTGAAGCAAATCCGAAAAGCGCCACAAAATAATTCCGGGGTGGTGAGCTATGTTGTTGTCATTGCAACTAATAACCCTAATGGCATCCTACTGCCGGGTATGACGGCGAATCTAGACGTTGCGATTCAAAAAATGGAACATGTGCAAAGGGTAAGTAATGCCGCAATTCGTGTTGCTAGTCGTTATTCAGTCTCTGGTGATAATAAAAACAAAGGGCCCCTATCTCGTTTAAAATACCTCAATTTAACACCTGATCAAGTACAACAAATAAAGCAAGGTTTGCCTAAAACAGCAGGCAAGCCTTCAGCGAATGCTAAAAAGCAGACACAGCAAATACTGAAAAAATTGTTATCTGAAGTGCTGACGACAGAGCAGAAAAAACTGCAACAACAAATACGTAAAGGTACGGTGAAAATGGGACCTCTTCTGGTGCTTCGTGATGGCAATATGACCTCAATACAGGCGCAATTTGGCGTGTCCGATGACAAATACACCGCAGTCATCACTCCCGATTTATCTAATGAAACCATCGTTACTCAGTTTAGGGAGAATAAGTAATGAGCGCCGCCATTACTTGCCATCAAATTAGCCATAGCTTTCCCATAGGAGAAGAGCGCTTTCAAGTTCTACATGAGGTTAATTTCTCTATACAACAAGGGGAAATGGTGGCGATTATGGGGCCTTCTGGTTCTGGAAAGTCTACGTTGATGAATATGATTGGCTGTTTAATGACCCCAGAATCAGGGGCAATAGAGATACTTGGTCAAGCCACTGACCGTTTAAATAGAAACGAGCTTGCTGACATTCGTCGCGATCACATTGGCTTTGTATTTCAACAGTTCAACTTACTGTCACGAACCTCGGCTCTTGATAACGTTAAAATGCCCTTAATGTATTTAGATGATGTGGTTAGCCATGCGGATCAAAGGGCAAAAGAGTGTTTAGAGTTGGTTGGGCTTGGGGATAAACTTCACTCTCATCCTAATCAATTATCTGGTGGTCAACAGCAGCGCGTTGCCATTGCCAGATCGTTAATTAATCAGCCTGATATTTTATTAGCCGATGAGCCCACAGGCGCCCTCGACAGTAAAACAGGCAATGAAATCATGACCTTGTTTCATCGACTCAACCAGCAAGGACAAACCATCATTATTATCACTCATGATAGTGAAGTGGCCGCTCAAGCTCGTCGGACATTACACATAAGAGATGGTGAGTTGATTGAGGTCGCAGTAGCGACACCTGTTGATTTAGCTCAGGAGCAAAGAGCATGATTTTATTAAAAACGGCTCTGCTCTCTCTTAAGCGAAATATGCTGCGCTCTATTTTAACTACGCTGGGTATCATCATTGGCATCAGTGCCGTGATTATCATGTTTGCGTTAGGAGAGGGGGCGCAACGTCAAGTTGAGCAACAAATCGAGAGTTTAGGGACCAACCTTCTTATGGTGCGTACAGGATCGATTCGTGCGGCGGGCGCGGCACAAGCGACGGGAGCCACCAATAAGCTGAATATGAGTGATGTATTAACCATCAAAAATGAAATTCCTGAAATCATGGCAGTAGGGGCTTCAGTTAACAGTCAAGCACAAGTGGTGTGGGGCAATCAAAACTGGAACACGTCTATTCAGGGCACCAACGCTGATTATTTAGTTGCCGCAAACTGGCAGATCACCCAAGGACGAGCCTTTGATGAGCGTGAGGTGAAAAGCAGCGCTAAGGTTGCCTTAATTGGCCATACCGTCGCAAAAGAGTTATTTGGTAGCGTAGATGGGGCTCTGGGCGAGATGGTTCGCATCAACAAAGTGCCGTTGCACATAGTGGGTGTTTTGGGGGCAAAAGGTCAGGACATGAAAGGTCAAGATCAGGATGATGTGTTAATCGTTCCCTTAACCACGGCTAATCGCCGTATATTGGGACGCAGTGCCGGTAAGGTGGACGAAATAAAGAGAATGACGGTATCTGTGGAGAAGCAAAGTGATATGGATTTTGTCGCAGAAGAGATAGAGCGTTTACTCATTCAAAAGCACAGAGTGCCATCTTATCAACCGAGTCCATTTAATATTAGAAACTTAACGGCCATGTTAAATACAAGAGCGCAAGCCAATAAAGTATTTTCATTGTTATTATCGGGCGTGGCTGGCGTGTCGCTTTTAGTTGGTGGTATTGGGGTGATGAACATTATGTTAGTGAGCGTCACCGAGCGCACTAGAGAGATTGGTCTGCGCATGGCAGTAGGAGCAAAGCCTAAAAATATTTTGTGGCAATTTCTTATTGAAAGCGTGCTGTTATGCTTATTAGGTGCATTGCTGGGGGTGGCGATTTCCATGCTAACAATTGGTATTTTACAATACGGGTTAGGCTGGCAACTTATTGTATCGCCCTTAATTATTCTCATCAGTATCTCGGCGACCGCACTTATCGGTATTGGGTTTGGTTTTTACCCAGCCTATAAAGCTTCGCAACTTGACCCAATAGAAGCATTACGCCATGAGTAGCTGGGCTTAGTGTATTCAATTTAAATTATATTGATATGCTCGAGTAATCATTATAACATTTTGTTTTTATTGATTTTTTAGTATTTTAATTAGGTGTAAAGATGACAAGATTTTCGGAATATAAAGTGGTTCATATTGTGGAAGGGGGTTGTGGCACCATTTTACTAGGTGCCAGTGGTTTGCCTATACAGCGTATGGAAGCGGAGCTGAACAAATATGCACAAGACGGTTGGCAAGTGGTGTTTCAATTCGTTGAGCAAAAACGCTTTATGTTGTTTTGGACGCGTGAGGCTGTCATCGTCACTCTCGGTCGCTAAGTTTGCTTAAGTCTCTCTCATTAAAGCTGATCCACCGCTACCAGGCTAGTGGTGGTTCAAAACAGCTATTGAATATTGAATGTAATTTTGAGCCTACTTGCTCAGAATACACAAAACAGTGCATTGCAAAGTACGGGGCTCTAAAAGGTTGGAAATTGGGTTTGGCGCGAATAAAACGGTGTAATCAACCTGATTTGGTAGAGAAAATCCATGATGAGGTGCCGTAATGCGCTTATTTGAAACAATTGAACAGCTAGAGCAAAAAGAAGAGCAGTTGAGAAAACAGGTGAAGTTATTACCTGAAAGCCAAAAAAAAGAATTTTACCGTAGTCAGTCCCAGCAACTTAAAGATCCTGACACCTACGCCACGCTGAACTGGTTTTTTCTTGGCGGTATTCATCATTGTTATTTAGGCAAATATGCGTTATTTATTTTGGAGTTAGTGTTGCTAATAACTAGCTTAATTGGCCTTGCGCTCAGTTACTCAATTGCCCTTATTATCCTAGCACTGCTGATCATCTATGAGTTACCGCAGTTATTCTTTGCACAAAAGATAGCAAGGCAACACAATTATAAATTATCTTGTAAGATCTTTAACGAGATAAGCAGACGCTAGAGTTCTAGTGAGTTAATCCGTGAGTTACTGAGTTAATCTGCCACCCATTGTTAATCTCCTATTAAGCATACCGATAGGTATTTTTATTCCATCATCGAACAATTTGTTGCTTGTGAAGAGAAAAAGGCGCAAAGAGGGACGGTTTACTAGAAATGAGTGTGGGAAACTTAAAAAATAAGCATGTTTACTCTACCAAGGAGCTAGTTGGTATCAATCTTCAATAAAATACGTACTACAGGGGCATTAACCGTGCTTCAGATGCTGACAACATTTAGAAAAATGTCGTCGTCGTTTTTCTAAATGCTCACAATAGGAGGTCAGCTCTTCTAGTGTCCCGACGGGGCCATGGAATAAATGGCCAAACTCTACTATCAGTTTCAGCCACGTCTCTTGAGAAAGGTTCATTTTTTCAAGAAGTGACGGATGAGCTTCATCCAAACTGCCTCGCTTATCATCTCGAATAATCCGTCCGGTTTCATTCACTAAACTGAGATAATCAGATAATGAAAAGTGAATCCCTTTATCTTGATGTTGCTGCTCATTTCCGACAAAGGGTAACAAGGTTTTAGGTTGCTCACCTTTTATTGCAGCTCGTATGCGCAGTTGAATGCTGGTGTGGTTTGATTGCTCAACCGTTGTGGCCATTTTCGCTCTAATGGGGTTTAAATCCACGTAGGCCATGCAGGTTAATAGAGCCGTCTCATCAAGTAGGGCTTGTGATTTAAAGCGCCCCTCCCAAAAGCGGCCAGTGCAGTTATCTTCTTGATTTGCTTGCCGCGCTATAGGCTCATTCAAACAACGCATAAACCAACTAATGTCACACAAGCGGCTACGGTAAGTGGCGATGGCGTGTTTGAGTTGGGGGAGTTCAAACGCTTCGACTAGGTCACCTTGGACAAATTTATGCGTTAAGGCATCGCCTTTAAAACACTTATGCCACTGCTCAAGGACTTCTTTATCACTCCAATTGTTCGCTTTATCGATATCAATGCGTAACACCACATGTAAATGGTTGGACATTATGGCAAAAGCGGCCACATCAATGGCAAATACGGTGGCTAGTTTGGTCAGCAGTGCCTCAACCCAACCTCGGCGATGGTCGTAGTTTTTACCAGAATATGAATCGTGACCACAGAGGAAAGCACGCCTGACAACACGGCTACAACAGTGGTAGTAGGGCGTATCTTCAATACTAATTTGAGTTCTGCGAGGGCATGGCATAAACGTACTCCAGCATTGGTGACTGAAATGAGTTTAGTTGAGGATAGGGGTTCTTGCTATTTACTATGGGTGGCTTGGTTGGGGGGGGCTGAGGCGATGGTTCGCCTCAGTGAATTTTTTGTGATTATTTGGCGAAGTTGATAAATGGGAAGCATTTTAAGAAGCCATTATCAGCACAGTTGATCAAGCCAACTTGTACGCCTTCAATGTTTCTTGTGTGGTTAAAGATGCCCACTTGCACTTTAGATTGTTTAGATAGGCTCACGATACCGATGTCTGCTGTGGTATTGCCGTCTGAGATATTCGCAATAGAGAAGTTAACACCATTTACATTGTGAGTGATGTTGGCTGCACCTAAGTTAACACCGGTTGTTTGACCTGTGTTCCAGTTGAACCAACCCCAAGACAAACCTTTCATTTCTTTGTTTACTTTGTTGGCACCAAACATCAAGTTGAAGTTTAAACCCGTAGTGCGGTCGGTTTCAGACATACCGATGAGGGATACATCTACCCCTTTTACTTCCGATACTTTACCGTGCAGCAATGACAGTCTTAGGCCTTTAACTGCGTTATCGTTTGGCGCATTCATGTCGATGGTTGAAAACATAACGGGCGCTTGTGCACAAGCAAATGAAGAAGCCATGACCGATGCGAGTGCTGCTACGACGAGACGTTTTTTCATAATGAATGTATCCTAGGGTTATAAATAAAGTGATAAATCCATCATAGTCGTGTAAACGATTTGATATAACTGACAAAAATGGAAATTTATCTTGAGTGGTATTTATAAATTAGAGGGAGGATATTTCTCTCCCTCTAGTTTAGGTAAAGCGTAAAGGCTTATGAGCGGTTGATAGGCGGGGGTTAAACGTTAATTGCCTATAGGGATTTTGCGTGGAGGTTAGTCTTTTTAAGCTCTATTGCTCGTTCGAACAGTTCAGTGAGATGGCTTTGATGGCTGACCATTAATAGGGTGCTGTGCGGTAATAATGTGCGTAATTCTTTAATAAGCAAATAGGCGGTAGGCTCGTCAAGGTTACTGGTGGCCTCATCAAGAATGAGCAATTCGGGTTTTAAAACCAATGCACGAGCAAGGGCTATTTTTTGTTGCTCACCACCGGAGAGGGTCAACTGCCATTCAGTTTCAATATCTAATTCTGTCAATAGTGACGGTAAACCAACGAACTTAAGGGCGGTGTGATAAAGGGCGTCATCTGTTGTCGGTGCTTGCGGATAACTTAAACACTCCCGTAGTGTGCTTTTGGGCAGATATGGCTTTTGTGGTAGCAGTAGTACATTGTTGCTGTCGGTTTGATACTGTCCATCATAAAAAGGCCAAATCCCCGCTAATGTGCGCAATAGTGTCGACTTTCCAAGGCCACTTGCTCCTTTAATTAACAAGGATTCACCACCGCTCATTTGTAAATTAACATCTGATAGTAAGGTTTGGCCGTTCGGTTTTTGTATAGTCAATTCTTGACAGGTTAAACCTAGGCTTTGTGCTTTGTTTGATGTTACATGAGCACTTGAATTTGTATGTTGCTGTGACAGTAATTCACACTTGTCCATAGCTTCGATAAATTGAGTTAATCGGACGACAGTGGCACTCCATCTCGTTAAATCATCGTAACGGAAGATAAACCAGCTTAAGGATCTATAAACGCGCATAAAAGCCATTCTGACCTGAAATAGCCCACCAACAGTGATAGCGCCTGCCATTAGCGCAGGAATAGCAGCAAAGTAAGGCACCATAGCGGCAATTTGATGGTAAGTGTTTACTACCAAGCCCAGCTTTTTCTCACGACCCATGAGGGATTTCCAGTTACTGGCGATATTGTCATAGGTTGAATCGAGTTGCTGTTTCTCCCGTTGTTGTCCATTCATTAGGGCTATTTGCTCTGCACTGTCACGGCTACGTAGTAGTTTCGCTCTAAAGTTAGCCTCTCGTTTTTGCTGTTGGTAATACAGTCTATGCAGTTTATGACCAAAGAAGTGAGTGACGCCTGCGCCGAGAATAGAATAGATAATTGCTAGCCATAATAGGTACCCTGATACTTTAATATCGTCAAATAAAGGCAGTAGGAAATTGCTGGAAAGATTCCATAAGATCACACTAAATGCGCTTAAGGTCGCAACACTTTTTATGAGTCCTAAAATCAGAGTTAGCGTATCGGTGGTGAGCAGTTTAATGTCTTCTGCAATACGTTGATCTGGGTTATCCGGTTCTTCGGTGAGTGTTAATCGATAAAAGTTTTGATGATTGAGCCAGCGACTGACCAGGCGTTCTGTTAATGAGGTACGCCAACGTATTTCTACCCATTGCTGTAGCCATTTGCCATAGACTTTCATAACCACAATAATTGCGACTATAGCAATAAACTTAATTAATAAATCATAAATTAAAGGCCCTTCCAACGCAGCTAAAGCATCAAAAAACTCTTTATTCCATACATTAAGCTCCACCATCACTTGCACTAACAATAAAGATAGAGCCACAGTGGCAGCAAAAAGTAGCCAAGAGATGAGGCTAGCGCGGCTCAGCCAATAGGGTTTAGCAATAGCGAAAAATTGTTTAAGGATTGACATACATTCCCTGATAGGACGAAAGCACATACAGCGCTATAGCTGTATGTGCTTATGTGAATAAGAGTTATTGTTCTACGCGTTCTTCTGGCACCAAAGAGGCATCTATCCAGTTCTCTGTAGTGAGAATTTGCTGAGCAACAGCGTTGATCTGCTGTGGTGTGACGCCATCGACCCAAGCTAAGAAGTCGCTTGCTGAGGTTAAGCTATCGCCATATTGCGCCGCATCTTTTAGGTAATTTAACCGTTGTCTATCGGAGATATTGTCCTCAGCTAGAGCATTTTTGGTTTGCATAACGACTTCTGAAAGCTCTTTTTCTGAGACGCCATTGAGCAGTATATTATCCAGTACGGCGGTCGCTTTGCTTTTTAGTTCAGTGACTCGCATAGGATCATGACTGTAACTGAGCATGCCAAAGGCTTGATTGCGATCGCGATCAAGTTGAATGCCAAAGCGCACCGAGTAGACCCCACCAGCCGCTTCGCGCAAAGACTCTCGGAGGCGGTTAGAAATAATCCGGCTCAATAAATAAGCTTTATCGTCTAGCTCAGTGCTATAGGTCACATCTTGGTTAAAAATCAAAGAGGTAATGCCAAGAGGCTCTTTCCCTGCAGCAATGGCGATATCATGCTTACCGCCTGCTAAAGGAGGCAGGGCTTTAGCCGCATAAGCGGTCGTTGTCGGCAGTGATCCTATATAGCGCTGGGCCAAATGGATGATGTCGTCAGCTTGAGCGTTACCCACAAAAATAATTTGGTGGTTTTTGGCGCTAGCAAACAGTTGCTGCCATGCGTTAAGTAAATCGGTGGCTTGAATAGAATCAAGCTGCTGCTTAGTTAAGCTTAATCGTTCAGGATTGTTCACGTAACGCACCGCATCGATAGCCGAATTAAACTGCCCGTTGGAGCTGATCTTTCGGTTTTCTATACCTCGCGCCATCAGTAGCTTTGATGTGTGCCAAATATCCTCATCAATTTGTGGTTGAGTGATTTGTAAGTAAAGGTTTTGCAACCAATTTTCCAGTGATTTGCTATCGGATGTGCCAATAAACCCATGGCTGTTTTGGTTGATAAATGAGTTGATTCTATTAGGGTACGGGGCGTTGAGGATCGCGAGTTGATCGCTGGTGAACCCGCCATAGCCAAATTTACTCATTTGACGCAGTTGTAATGCGCTATGACGCATTGCTGCAGGCAAGTGCTGGCTTCCCCCCAACCTCGATAATCGATGCGCAGTTGGTTGTTTGTTTCATCGCTGTATTCAAACCATACTTGGGTACCATTGGCTAACGTCCAAATGTTGACCCCTTCTTTTACCTCGTGATCCACAATGTTCGCTGCCGGTGGTATGTGTGACATGAGTGGTTTGTTGACATTCACCGCCGCTACTGCTGCAGGAGGGTTGGCTTTGGCCTGATCCCAAGCGTGTTGCAGTTGCTCTGTTGTCGGCAAGTTAGCTTGATGGTCTTGCTTTACTTGAGCAATAATTAATGGATTAAGGGTGACAACTAGCTTTTGCCAGTGAGCGTTGACTTCCGCTAGAGTAATACTATTGGCAAGGGCGTCGACGATGGGTGCCTGTTGCTTAGCATCCACAAACGGTGATTGTGAGCGCAGGCGATTAAAAGTGGACATTAACTCACGACGATTGGTGGTGTCGATAAGTGAATCGGCCATTTGTTGATAACGGCTAATGATATTTTGACGCACCGCGGTTAGGTCATCTTCAGCAAATCCATGGGCAGAAAAACGACTGAGCTGAGCAAAAGCCTCTTCGGCACTGGCAAGGTAATTGTTACTACTGAGCACGACCATTAAGCGGTTATTGCGATAGTGCGTGGCCATTGGACGGCTCATTAGCATCATTTTACTGATGTTTTCTGTTTCCACATGATATTGCTCACGTAAGCGTTTGTTGAGCACTTGCATGGTAATATCGTTGAGCAGTTTATCTCTTAACTCTGCTTGAGTGGTTGGCGTGGCTTGCGCTTCTCTAAAGTTAAATGACAGCACTTCTGTGGTAATTTCATTATCCGCGATGACTTCCAAGCGCAGCGTATTGTCCAAAGGTACGGTGAGATCAGGGCGAGGAGGCAGTGGTTGTGCTGGGAGCGGTGCAAAGTAGCGATTTAGCATTTTTTCTACTTCTTGCTGGGTTGCTGCCCCTACCACAATCAAAGTCATGTTATTTGGGTGATACCAATCATGCCAAAATGCTTGTATACGGCTTGCATCCACGTGACGTACTAACTCCATATCCCCAATAGGCTCACGATCACCAAAGCGACTTCCGCTGAGCAGAATTTGTCGATTGGCTTTACCTAAGCGCGCCATCATACTTAAACCCGCACGCCACTCTTCTTCAACAACTGGGCGCTCTCGTTCTAGTTCTCCTTGCTCAAATACAACGGCGCTAGCTTGTTGGGCCAGCATATTAAAGCCTTCATTGAGCATGTGTGGGGAGTTATTAGGCAGGTGCAAGAAGTAGGAGGTGGTGTAGTACTCGGTCATCGCATTGACATCACGGCCAAACACCATACCGAGTGCTTGTTGGTGCTCGATAAGCGTATTGGCAGGGAATTGCTGTGTACCATTAAAGGCCATATGTTCGACCAAATGAGCAATGCCTTTTTGGTCTTCAGCTTCATCTAAAGAGCCAGCATGAACGACCAGTTGTAATGATACTCGGTTTTTCGGGCGATCATTTTCAATTAAGATATAACGCATGCCGTTATCCAGTTCACCTTGAATCATATCTTGGCGCACGGGTAGGGGAGTATCGTTCACTGTGGGATTAATCTGTTGGCAACCAGTTATTGCGATACAGACTAAAATTAAAAACGGTATATATTTCATAAGATAATGGCGCTTTTAACAGCGCCGATCCTTGGTAATGAATGGCTCAATAGAGATATAGTGGACAGTTATGGATTAATTGCGCAGGTTGACGTTTAACCAAACTTGTCGACCGGAGTTGTAATGTTCATTAGGGACAGAAATGCCGGCTTGTGCACCCGATATGGACGTCACCTTCTGTGTATTCAGTACATTGGTGACGCTCAAACCTAAAATAAGGTGGTCATCTAATTGGGGAGGAGTCCAGTTGACGGCCATATCCCATGTGATTAATTCATCCAGTTTCGTGCTCTCTAGCGTCTTAACAGTTTCATTATTACCCTCAATGTCTACGGAGGTGACGCCCGTGTAGCTCGTGGCCTTTTTACCCTGTTGATAGTTCACCCTGTTATTTAAAACTACCCCAGCATTTGCCCAAAACATATTGAGATCTAATGTACTTTTTAGTGGTGATTGGTAGCCACTGACATCCATTTCGCTATAACGCACTAGCTCACCATCGAGCATTACCCATTCATCTTGATAACCACTTCCTAAGTCATTGCCTTGATCGTATGTGATCCCTAAATCGCCATGACCACGACGGTAGTTATAGGCAATTTTCCAATTGGCACTAAAGTAACCCCCCGCTAACTGATATGGCCGTTTAGTGGCAACATCAAAGCTCACAATTTGGTTTTCACTTTGTATATTGTTATGCAAAGTGGCATCGTCATCAGTGTAGGTAATGCCATCGCGTTGCATACGGTAAATATAGGTGGTGTTAAGAGCAAAATTGTTGATATCAATGGCCCATGAAGCACTCAGTTCATCAGCGTAGGGTACGTCCGCATCACTTAAAACTAAGCTGCTTGGATCAGTGGTACTTGCACAATCAAGGTTACTTTGGTCTAAATTACTCCAATCACCATCGATGGCAGTACAGGTTCTCGATGTTGACGTATATTTCCCTTGCTCAGCCTTGAGTGCCCAGCCTAATAGATTGCCACTGTAGTAGCGGTTGGCACCTAGGGTCACTCGGTTGGTGCTCGCCAAGTCAAAATCCCAACTGGCGGTAAAGCGGGGTGAGAATACGGTACTATCAAATACGCTCATATGATCGATACGACCACCCATATAGACACCTAAGCGATCCCATTGCATTTTACTGTCTGCAAATAGGCCATATTGCTGCGCGTCAGCACTATAGTTAGCCGCGTTATAACGGGTTAATGAGGAAATGGAAGCGTTACCGAACATGTCTAAATACTGATAGGCCACATGTTCATCAGGGCGATCAACGCTAGCTTGCTGGTGGCTCAGTTCAACCCCAAAGCTTGGTTGGATCTCAATGGCCCCGGTGAAAATAGGATCAAAATAGAAAGCCGATTTATATTGATAGGAGTCTTGTGTTTGCTTTAAATTGCCGTAACTCCCTTGGTTATAACTGTGAATTCCATTGGCGTCTATGGTCATAAATACCGCAAAGTAATCCGTATCAGCTTCACGTTCATCAATGAGGTGGTCATAGGAGAAAGAGTTACTCCAGTGGCCATTGGCCATGGTGTAATCCACCTTAAATGTGCCACCTAAGCCAGTATGGGAGTTAACGGTTTCACTACCTTGCTGAAACGCACCATCAGGGCTGTTGGTATCGTTTAAAAAGTTATGGCTTGTGTGCCCGGCATAACGTAAATCTGTGGTGGTAAGCCATGATCCCGACTCCCAGATATGGGTAATAAACAAGTTATCCATACTCTGATCCACATCTTTGTCATTAGCTAGAGGGATTTCTGATACTTGTTTACTGACGTTAATGGCCAGTTTTTGCGTGTCGCTAATGGCGCCACCCATATGCAGTGAGTGCATTCGTTTTTGGTAGTTAGGCTGATATTCACCTGAACCATCAATAGGCGTACCGTAACCATCTTGGAAGTTGTCGCCAACTTTTTGCGACGCATTCCAATCACTATCATTCATGCGATAGTTATAATCGATAACAAACTCATCGGTGGGTTTGCGGATATGCGCATCTATCACTCCCCCAGTAAAGCCACCGTATTCTGCGCCAATGTTATGATCCAACACGTCGACACTATCAATTAAGTTGGTGTCAACAAAATACCCTGCGGTGTGCCCAGAAGAGAGGTCGTTTGCCGTATTGCTGTTACCGTCAGCAAAAGTGGTGGTGTTGTTTACGCCAACCCCATTAATGGTGTATTTAGTCTGGTGGGGTCTGGCACCGGATAAAGAAATTTCTTCAGGCTTTAAATCCCCCCCCTGCATGGCGTTTTGCGCATCATTAATACCCACTCTCGGCTCATGTTTGAGCGCTTCAGATAAGGTGGGATTGTCTTTGGCGCTTTGCTCTAGATCGAGACGATCAACGGTCAGTGCTGTGCCGGTGACAGTGATCACTTCGTGATCGCTGTTTTGTGGTGTGTTCGGTACCTGATCGGCTGCTACATAGCCACCATATAAAGCGCTGATAATCCCTAAAGAAAGTGGGGTTATTTTGTTATGACAATCCATATATTTTACAACTTCTATTACTGAAAGAGTGATCGGTTATGATGTGCGCACTAAATAGAGTATTAGCCTATCTAGTAAATGATTATGCGAATTACTATCATTTGCATACCTATCATCCACAAATAGAAAACCAGCGCAAGCAATTATTCGTTTTTTGTATGCTAAGGCCATGAATTCATTTGTTTTTGTTATGTTTTCTTGCTGGAGTAGTGTGGTTTGAGTGAAAATTGGTCACATGAGAGTGCCGCATAGCAGTGATTAAGGGGGGTGGTGGTTTATAAATAAGGAATAGCCTAATCAGTTAGGCTGATCAGTGAGTTACGATTATGGATAAAACAAGCATGAGGTGAACGGTGCACATAATGTGATGCACCGATTCTATTTAAACGCAGAAGTGGTGTGATTAAGAGTTGGCGCACTGGCCTGTGTAACCGCAGTTTTGCGATGATTGAGGCGCCAGTACGAAGAGATCCCCTTGCCACATTCGGAAATCAAAGCACCATTTAGCAAATTCTTCGCGTTTAGGTTTAACGATATCCATCTTTACACAATGTTCTTTACAAAATCTTTCCCAGTTAAGAGGTTCTAAAAAATGTTTAGGGTCGGTTTCTGTTAAATATGTTTCAATAAATAAATGACGTTTTTGAGCTTCTTGTTGTTGGGATTGGCTTAAAAGTAAAAATCGTTTTGAGGTATAGGCCATAGAGTGGGTCTGCTGTTAATGAATTCCTGATCAGAATACTGGTGTCGCTAAGGGAAGGGCAATTTTTTCCGTTAAATTAAGCGTTATATCGTGACGCACCATACACTAAAATGAAATGTGTTTTTAGCAATTAGTTTCATGTTATTAACATTTGCTTACATTTAGAAGGGGTGCGCACCCCTTCTATTATTATGGACGATTCGCTGTTTTTACGACGGAGATCCCTCATTATTTGTTGTCACATCGAGTGTTGCTAAGGTGTGATCCCCCATTTTAAATAGCTTTTCTAAGACACGTTCACCATCGGCCCGTAGACCGTCATGCTCATATTCATTGGTTATCCAAGCTTGAGAATTTGCAATATGATTTAATGTATTACAACTAAAGGCCATTTCTACAAACATATCATCAGCGTATACCGCACAACTTAATGGGACAGTATTATTGGCTAAGATCTCTGCGTCATATAAAGGTCCCCAATCGTCTTTTTGCGCTAAAATATTGGCCGCTTCTGCCAGTGGCATAAGGTTTGTATATTGGCTAAATAGCCATGGAAACGTCATTTCGCCAGTAAAATAAAAGTCTTTGTCTGCTTGATAATTAAAGTGACTGTGTTGCTGACGCACGCGATGGGCACTCCACTGAGATGAAAAACCTTGGCAATAAATTGATTCATGCAAAATGGCATAGATAGGGTGGGTTTGAAATGCCTGCTCAGCCAGCATAGCGTTAAGAAATTCATAACGAAGTTGCTCTTTGCCATTTACGTTAATAAAGGCATTTTCAAGTTGATAGTAAGTAGGTAAAAAAGTATTGCTTACCCCAAAGTTAATACCAATTTGTTGGAACTGTTCTACGGTAAATCGTTGCCCGTTAGGGAGTAACTCTTCGTTATTGAGTAAGTGATTAGCAATTTTTTGGCACTGTTGTTGCGCCGTAGGAAATTGTCTAAAGAACGCCTTGTTTTTTTGTAATGTACGCTTAAATGTGGCTTGGTAAACATCATCAATATGGGCGTCAATGGAAGGGATCCCGCCGGTGACATAGCATTGCAATAGGCTACTTGGAAATAACGATAAATAGGTGAGTGTGCAAAACCCGCCATAACTTTGTCCAAGCGTTGCCCATTGCTTAATTCCCATGGCTTGGCGAATGATTTCCGCATCTCGTACTATGCTATCGGCGCGAAAGTGACTGAGATACTTGGCTTGTTCAGGGGCGCTCAAATGAGCTAGGGTTTGGTGATTAATCACCGTGCTGTGACCGGTACCGCGCTGATCTAATAATAGAACGCGGTAGCGTTTTAATGCTGCATTAAGCCACCCACTGTGACCACCTGCTCTTGGTGAGGGGAATCCAGGACCACCTTGGAAAAAGAGTAACCAAGGTTTAGTGGTGTGTTCATCCCCCGCAAGGGTCATTTCTCTGGCGAAAATAGAGATGTGTGGTGATTGCGGGTTGCTATGGTCCAGTGGTGCTTGAAAGGTATGGCTTTTATAGATGCAGCCATCATGGATAAAATTTGGTGCCAGCATGGTCTTTCCTTGAGAAGAATAGTCAATGTACCCTACTGATATAAAAGAGTTTTGCCAAGTAATACCCAAGGTTGTGAGTTTTAGATCCTTCTCGCGGAGTGCAGAAACCGTTCACAGAACATGATAAAATCCGCCGATGATAATTTTTATGAGTAAGTGATGGGTATGTCTTGCCTAGCAAATTCGGTTGTTGTTCTTGATTTTGAAACCACAGGTCTCTCACCCAATATGGGCGATAGAGCCATAGAGATAGGTGCGGTAAAGTTAGTTGACGGTATGGTTGTGGATACATTTCAGCAATTGATGAACCCAGGTTTTAGGGTGAGTGCTTTTATTGAAAGTTATACGGGTATTTCTAATCACATGCTCAGTGATGCACCAAGTTGCCAAGAGGTGATGGGGGAGTTTGCTCAGTTTATTGAAGGGTGCAATTTGGTGGCGCACAATGCGTCATTTGATAAGCGCTTTTTGGATGCAGAATTCTCCGCTATTGGTGCTAATTATACAGGGCAATTTGCCTGTTCTATGTTAATTGCACGGCGCTTATTTCAACAAGCCCCAACCCATAAGTTAGGTGATTTGGTGCGATATACGCGCATTGAACACGACGGTGTTTTTCACCGTGCATTAGCAGATTCAGAAATGACCGCTAAATTATGGATGGTGATGTTACAAGAGTTAAGTCAGCATGGCATCCATAACCCGCAATTTTCATTTATGCAGCGATTGTCTAAAACCAGTAAGAATGCGCTACGCCCCTTATTTGATAAATATGCCAGCCGTTAATCTTTAATACTAATCGTACTAAATAACTGATCATTCTAGCTTGTTAAAATACTCGATAACTGCGTTAGAATTTTTGATTGTAGAATAACTACTTATCGAAAAATTCCGCCTTGTTTTCGAGCATTTTTCCTGCGCTATTTCTGACCACTTACTTAGTGTGATTGGTATAATCTTCTTTATTACAAACGCTCATCTTGCTTCTCTTTGCTGTCTTTAAACATCTCTTTTTAGTGGTCACTTTACAGTGTAAATGGGCCCTAAATTAGGGGATGAGGTAACTACGATAACTATCTTTTAATATTTCATTATTTAGTTATGTAAATCAGATGTTTACTATACTTGAAAATGCAACCGTGTTTGGTTGGCCGTTACCGTATCGTGGGAGAGTAAATGAAATCTGCAAAAAAACAGTATGCAGTGATTGGTTTAGGACGTTTTGGCTTGTCTGTTTGCCAAGAGTTAAGCCATGCGGGCGCTCAAGTATTGGCCATTGATATTGATGAAGAGCGAGTTAAAAGTGCCATCGCATTTTCGAGCGACGTTATCGTAGCAAACTGCACACAAGAAGATACAGTGGCAGAGTTGAAGTTGGATGAATACGATATGGTGATGGTCGCCATAGGCAGCAATATTAACGCGAGTATTTTAACGACATTAGTGCTTAAAGAAGCCCATTGTAAAACCGTATGGGTAAAGGCTAACGATAAATTCCATGCGCGAATCTTAAGTAAAGTGGGTGCCGACCGCGTCATCATGCCAGAAAAAGAAATGGGGATTCGCATTGCCAATCAAATGATTGATCGACGAGTTAAAGACTTTCATCCGCTAGGCAGTGGTTTGGCTTTAACCGAAGTGGTCATTAGCTCCGCCATGCAGGGACAATCCTTATCGCAAATGGCTTTGTGCCGAGAAAAAGGAGTGACGGTCATTGCACTAAAAAGAGGCCCAGAGATCATATCGTCTCCTAGCTTTGATAAAACACTGGAGATGGGAGATGTCATTTTTATTGTTGGACCTGAGGTTGAGCTTGCTCAAAAATTACGCTCATTATGATACCTAGAATTCACCAAAGCCGTGTTTATGCCCTAGGTGCCGAGAAAAAAGGGCAACAAGGAGGGGAGCCAAGGATCATAGTGGCGAGCTTTTTGATGATACTTTTTCCTGCAGCGATATTGCTCACCTTACCTGTTTTCTCTGTTTCAGGGTTATCTATGACCGATGCCTTGTTTACTGCCACTTCAGCCATCAGTGTTACGGGCTTAGGTGTGGTGGATACCGGTCAACATTTTACGTTAAGTGGGCAAATACTGTTGATGCTATTGATGCAGATTGGTGGTCTAGGGCAGATGACACTTTCGGCAGTGTTGCTGTATATGTTTGGCGTCCGCCTCTCATTACAGCAGCAAGCTCTCGCTAGAGAAGCATTAGGGCAAGACCGTAGGATAAACCTTAAAAAGCTGGTAAAGAAAATCATTATCTTTGCTTTGGCAGCAGAGTTTGTGGGTTTTTTAGTGTTGAGTTATCGCTGGGTACCGGATATGGGCTGGAGTAGTGGAATGTATTATGCGTTATTTCATTCCATCTCCGCGTTTAACAATGCTGGCTTCTCTTTGTTTTCAGATAGTATGGTTCATTTTGTTGGTGATCCTATTGTAATTAGTAGCTTAGCGGCCTTGTTTATTCTCGGCGGTTTAGGCTTTACTGTGGTGGGTGATGTTTCCATCAACTTACACCGTGGATTTAGGCATCTGCAATTGCATTCTAAAATTATGCTCATAGGTACGCCGATATTGTTGCTGGTGGGCACGGTTATGTTTTGGCTATTGGAAAGACAAAATATGGCGACGTTGGGGCATTTATCCACCTCACAGCAGTGGTTAGCGGCTTTTTTTCAATCCGCCACGGCTCGTACCGCCGGTTTTAATAGTATTGATCTTTCTGAACTGTCTTCGGCTGCCATGCTCTTTATGATGCTACTTATGTTGATTGGCGCAGGCTCTACATCAACAGGGGGAGGGATTAAAGTCTCCACGTTTGTGGTGGCAGCAATGGCAACATGGAGTTTTTTACGGCAGAAGAAATATGTGGTGCTGTTTCGCCGAACGATCAGTACGCAAACCATTACTCGCTCATTGGCCATTATTGTGGTGAGTGGTATTTTGTTATTTTTAGCTATGTTTGCCCTTATGATCACCGAACAAGCGCCATTTAAAGTGATTATTTTTGAAACGATCTCAGCGTTTGCTACTGTGGGGGTCAGTGCTGGCTTAACGGCACACTTATCAGAGCCAGGAAAGTTAATTATGATCGTGGTGATGATTATTGGGCGTATTGGTCCGCTGACTTTAGCTTATATGTTAGCAAGGCCAGAGAAGACTCTGGTTAGATACCCAGATGAACCAGTATTTACTGGATAGCAATTTTCCTGCGCTATTTCTGATCATTTACTTAGTGTGATTGGTACTATCAGGCAGAGAATATAAGCTAAAAGCGCGCCACTGTGCTGATTGACAGGTGATAGCACACCTCTGTATGAGTGCAGTGGCGATAATTATGACGGTACTGAGCGAACTGTCGTACACTTGCCCCATTACCCCAATTAATGGCATCAGCCAATATCAATTATGAACCACTTTTCTTTGTCACCGATCCCTGTTGGGGTTCGTTTTATGCTTTTGTCTGCGGTCGGCTTTGCATTGATGTCGGCGTGTGTGAAATACATCAGCAATTATGGGATCCCCGTATTTGAAATTGTGGCAGCCAGAGCGCTGGTTTCTTTGATCATCAGTTATATCGATGTGAAACGTAAGCGAATCTCAGTGTGGGGCAATAATAAATCGCTGTTGTTGTTACGCGGTGTAGTAGGCACGTGTGCCTTGATGTGTGTCTATTATGCGGTGACGACTTTACCCTTAGCAGAAGCCACCATTTTGCAGTATGTTCACCCTATTTCAACAGCGCTATTGGGGCTACTGTTCCTTAAAGAGCGTATTCAGCGATCTACTATGATTTGCATTGCCTTTTGTTTGCTTGGTTTGCTGATTATGGTTCAGCCGGGCATAGCAGACGGCGCACAACACTTACCTCCTTTTAGTATCATGATTGCGTTATGCGGCGCTTTTGGTAGTTCTATCGCTTATATCATTGTGCGAAAACTTAGCCAAACAGAAGACAGCTCGGTCATTATTTTTTATTTCCCGCTGGTGGCGTTGCCGGTGTCCAGCTTACTTATTTGGCATGATTTTGTGTGGCCCAGTGCATTTATCACTTTGATTTTGGTTTTGGTTGGTGTTTTCACGCAAATAGGCCAATACGGATTAACTAGGGCGATGCAAACACAAGATGCTGGCAAAGCGTCGGCGTATTCTTATGTGCAGATTGTTTTTTCTGCATTGCTAGGAGTGTGGGTGTTCAATGAAATACCGTCTATGTGGACATATATTGGCGGTAGCTTAATTGTGACGGGTGCATTGATTAATGTGGTTGGTAATCGCAAACGCAGTGATACCAATTGTACTAAATAATGGGTCATTCTAGCGTGGTATCGAGCATTTTTACTGCGCTACTTCTGATCACTTACTGAGTGTGATTAATGGTATGAGTCGTTGATCCACTGAGATGTAAGGTTCTGAGAACTAGGCCCTAAATTGTGTAGGGCCTAGTCATGTTACTTAATCAATCCAAATGCTTGTGGTAATGCAAGGCTGATTGCTGGGACAAAGGTGATGAGAAGGAGTGTCATAATCAATACTGCACAAAATGGCAGTATGGATCGGATAACACTCTCAATTCTGGCACCACTGACACTACAACCGACAAATAGCGCTGTACCCACCGGCGGTGTGGCAATACCAATACACAAGTTAAAAATCATCATCATGGCAAAGTGCACCGGATGCATACCCAGTTGAGTGGCAATCGGCATGAAGATAGGGGTGAAAATCAATACCGCTGGGGTTAAATCCATAAACATGCCTACAATCAATAAGATTATGTTCATTAGGATAAAGATAGCGATAGGGTTATCAGAAATCGACAGCATCCACTCACTGATCATACTTGGTAGGCCAGTAAAGGCCATAGCCCAAGACATAATGGTAGACGCCCCAATTAAAAACAGCATGATGCCGGTAATTTCAGCGGTTTCCACACAGATCATTCGCAACTCTTTGCTACCTAACGTTCGATAACAAAGGGATAAGATAAACGAGTACAGCACCGCAATACATGCCCCTTCCGTTGCAGTAAAGATACCGCCAATGATGCCGCCAATAACGACGACAACTAAACCCATACTTGGGACTGCGCGCCAAGTGATGACTAATTTTTCACGTAAAGTCAGTGATTGTGGTGCACTTTTATAGCCCTTGCGTTTGGCAATGATATACGCCACTACCATACAGCTAAGGCCCATTAAAATTCCCGGCACGTATCCGGCAATGAATAGGGCTGCAATGGAGGTGCCACCACTTACAACAGAGAATACAATCAATGAGTTACTAGGTGGAATAAGCAAACCTGCCGGGCAAGAAGCCACGTTAACCGCAGTGGAGTAAGACTTGTCATAGCCTTCTTTTTCTAGCTCCGGCTCTAAGGTTTTACCTACGGCTGCAGCGGCGGCTACCGCTGAGCCTGATACAGAACCAAACAGCATGTTTGCCAGTACGTTTACATGAGAAAGGGCTCCTGGGAAACGTCCCACTAATAATTTAGCAAACTGAACCAACCGATTGGCGATGCCACCACGGTTCATAATATTGCCAGCTAATATAAAGAAGGGGATGGCGAGTAAACTAAAACTGTCTATCCCGGTGACGATTTTCTGACCTGCGGTCATAAAAGCGACATTGCTTGGCAGAATGGATAGCATGATCACCAGTGAAGACATGGCGATGGCTACCGCAATAGGAATGCTAAATGCAATTAACAATAGAAACAGGCACAGCAGCCAAAATCCAATAGAAATATCCATACTATTTGCCCTCGCTTACAGACTTGTTAGGGGTAAATACCTCAACAGTATTGAGGGCAAGATAAATTAACATCAGAGTGCCTGATATGGGCAATATGCAGTAAACGTATGCCATAGGTATTTGTAAAGCTGGAGAGAATTGGGTCATGGTGCGACTCATCAATAGCACTCCACCTTTTAGCATCGCCATACTGATAAACGAAGCGGAAACTAAGTTAATAAGTAAATGCACGTATTTACGATGTGGTGTTTTAATGGCATTACTAAAGAGGGTTATCGCCAGATGGCCATTTTTACCAAAGAGATAACTGGCACCAGCAAGACCAAACCAAATCATAAGGTATCGAGCTAATTCGTCGGTAAATGAGCTCGGATCGTTGAGTACATAGCGACTAAAAACCTGCCAAGTGACCGTTATTACAAGAGTGACTATGGCAAAACCGCAAAAGGTAAGCACCGCTTTGTCTAACAAGGTTTTAAACTGACGTAAAAATGAGTACATCTTTCCTCCACGTCAAGAACAGCAAAATCAAAAAATAAGCCCTCCAAGAGGGAGGGCAAACACTATTAAAAGAGGTCTTAATTACATACCTTCAATGGCATCGATATAAGGTTTCAGTGCCGCATCTTTTTTCGCACCTTCAATCATAGGTAGTACTTTTTCACGGAATTTGCTGGTATCCACTTCAATGAAAGTTACCCCAGACTCTTTAGCAATTTTCATGTTTTTCGCGTCAGTTGCAGCCCAGATCTTGAACTCTTCTTCCATAGATTCTGTGGCAGCTTCTTTAACAATTTTTTGTTGCTCAGGGCTTAGACTTCCCCATGTAGACTCGGAGATCATGATCAGATCCGGTGTCATCATGTGTTGGTCCATGGCATAAAATTTAGCCACTTCAGAGTGCTTCATTTCCACCAGGCTTGAAATGTTGTTCTCAGCCGCATCAATGACCCCTTGTTGCAGTGCGGTATACACTTCAGTAAATGGTACCGGTGTGGCGCGAGCACCAAGAAGACGAATCATTTCCATCATTGTTGGTGATTCAGGTACACGAATTTTGAGACCCGCTAGGTCATCCGGTGAGTGAATAGGTTTAGCACTGTAGAAGCTACGAGAGCCTGAATCGTAAAAAGTGAGACCGATAAAGCCTTTGCCTTTACTCGACATCAGCAGTTTTTCAGCTGAATCGCTACGTAAGAAGGTGTGCATGTGATCCACGTTGCGGAAAAGGTAAGGAATAGAAATGGCTTTATAGGTTGGCTCAAATGATTCGGCTAATGAACCATTAATTTTCGCCATATCCAATGCACCCGTAACCACTTGCTCAGCTTGGTCGCGTTCAGAGCCTAACATGCCATTTGGAAAAATTTTAACGTTGAGATCGCCGCCAGACTTCTCTTTAACTTTGTCAGCAAAAATAACCATACCAGCGTGAGCTGCGCTATCCAAATTCATTGCGTGCCCTAGAGTCAGCGTTTTTGCATTGACGCCAAACGCTGCGAGAACAGAAGCGACTGCAAGTGTTGCAAGAGCTTTCTTCATATCATTGTCCTTACTTTTGTGTGGGTAGTTATTCAAATAAGATGAAAAACCACTCACCCTATAAGCAAGTGGTTTTATATCATCTTATATGACAATTGTGTGATTTCTCGGATTTAGCTCACACAACAAAGTAACAATGAATTATTGTGGTTTTTTTGTGCCAGCCATCACAAACAGTATCTGCAACAATGAAAATCAAAGTGAGCGTTTTGTGATTTAGCGATTTAGATGATTTTTAGTGACTTTTTGCGGAGATTTAGTACAAAGTCGCCAATGGGATCCGGCTAAGCCTTAAATGACAATCAAGCAAAATAGAAATAGAAAGATAAAAAGAAGCAATATTATATGTGGAGGAAGACGTTGTCTTGTTATTAAGTCGCGAGGTGATTAATGAGGTTATAAGTGCATATTTATTTGAAAGATGGCTATGAGATATTTCTCATAGCCATCTTGTTTTATTACTTAATTAAGCCAAATGCTCTTGGTAGCGCTAAGCTAATTTCAGGAATAAATGTGATTAATAGCAGTGTGACAATCAAAACGGCACAGAACGGCAATATTGATTTAATAACACTTTCAATTTTCGCACCACTGACACTACAACCAACAAATAACGCAGTACCCACAGGTGGGGTGGCGATACCAATACATAAGTTGAAGATCATCATCATTGCAAAGTGGATAGGGTGCATTCCTAACTGAGTTGCAATTGGCATGAAGATTGGAGTGAAAATCAATACCGCTGGAGTTAAGTCCATAAACATACCTACAATCAATAGGATAATGTTCATTAAGATAAAGATAATAATTGGGTTATCTGAGATAGATAGCATCCATTGACTGATCATGCTTGGTAGACCAGTAAATGCCATTGCCCAAGACATGATGGTAGACGCCCCGATCAAAAATAGCATGATGCCGGTAATTTCAGCGGTTTCTACACAAATCATTCGCAACTCTTTGACACCTAAGGTGCGATAACAGAGCGATAAGATAAATGAGTAGAGAACGGCGATACACGCCCCTTCCGTTGCGGTAAAAATACCACCAATGATGCCACCAATAACGATAAGAACTAAGCCCATACTTGGCACTGCGCGCCATGTAATAAGAAGTTTTTCGCGAAGGGTATGCTGAACAGGAGCACTTTTATAGCCTTTACGTTTGGCAATAATATACGCCACAACCATACAGCTAAGGCCCATTAAAATACCAGGTACGTAACCGGCGATAAATAGAGCTGCAATGGAGGTACCGCCACTCACAACAGAGAAAACAATCAAAGAGTTACTTGGTGGAATAAGCAGACCCGCCGGGCAAGAAGCCACGTTCACTGCGGTAGAGTAAGACTTATCATAGCCTTCTTTTTCCAGTTCAGGCTCTAGGGTTTTACCTACTGCCGCAGCTGCCGCAACTGCTGAACCCGATACAGAACCAAATAGCATGTTAGCCAGTACGTTCACATGAGAAAGGGCACCAGGGAAGCGTCCCACCAACAATTTAGCAAATTGAACTAAGCGAGTGGCAATACCACCACGGTTCATTATGTTCCCCGCTAATATAAAGAAGGGTATGGCGAGTAAGCTAAAACTGTCTATCCCGGTGACGATTTTTTGACCTGCGGTCATGAATGCCACGCTGCTAGGCAGGATAGATAACATAATCACCAATGAAGACATGGCGATGGCAACTGCGATAGGAATACTAAACGCAATGAGCAATAGAAATAGGCACAGTAGCCAAAATCCAACAGAAATATCCATCTTATTCACCCTCACTTATAGACTGATGGTTAGACGAAAATGCTTCAATAGTATTGAGAGCGAGATAAATTAACATCAAGATTCCAGATAAAGGCAAAATGCAGTACACGTATGCCATTGGAATTTGTAGGGCTGGTGAAAATTGCGTCATAGTGCGGCTCATTAATAATAAGCCCCCTTTGATCATTGCCATGCTAATAAATGAAGCTGACACTAAGTTAATCAGTAAATAAACGTATTTACGATGCTTAGCTTTGATAGCGTCAATAAACAAAGTGATAGCTAAGTGTCCGTTTTTACCAAATAGGTAACTGGCACCGGCAAGGCCGAACCAAATCATAAGGTATCGAGCCAATTCATCGGTAAATGAGCTTGGATCATTGAGTACATAGCGACTAAATACCTGCCAAGTGACCGTAATCACTAGGGTGACGATGGCAAACCCACAAAAGGTAAGGATGGCCTTGTCTAAAAAGGTTTTAAATTGGCGAAAAAATGCGTTCATCTTTTTCTCCACGTTAAGATCAAATAATAAGCCCTCCACAAATAGGAGGGCAAAGGATAAAAGAGAGGACTTACTTACATTGCTTCAATAGAGTCAATATAAGGATTAAGTGCCGCATCTTTTTTCGCAGCTTCAATCATAGGAAGCACTTTTTCACGGAATTTGCTGGTATCTACTTTGATGAAAGTAACTCCAGAATCTTTACCGATTTTCATGTTTTTCGCGTCAGTTTCAGCCCAAATCTTAAATTCAGCTTCCATAGATTCTGTAGCAGCTTCTTTAACGATTTTTTGCTGTTTGGCATTTAAACTAGCCCAAGTAGACTCAGAGATCATGATAAGATCCGGTGTCATCATGTGTTGGTCCATAGCGTAGAATTTAGCCACTTCAGAGTGTCTCATTTCAACAAGGCTTGAAATGTTGTTCTCTGCAGCGTCAATAACCCCTTGTTGTAGCGCTGTGTACACTTCAGTAAATGGTACTGGTGTTGCGCGAGCGCCAAGGAGACGAATCATTTCCATCATTGTTGGGGATTCAGGTACGCGAATTTTTAAACCTGCTAGATCCGCTGGAGTGTGAATAGGTTTAGCACTGTAGAAGCTACGAGAGCCTGAATCATAAAAAGTGAGGCCAATGAAGCCTTTACCTTTACTAGACATCAGCAATTTCTGCGCAGAATCACTGCGTAGGAATTTGTGCATATGGTCAGTATCGCGGAATAGGTAAGGAATAGAGATAGCTTTGTAAGTAGGCTCAAATGATTCAGCCAATGAACCATTAATTTTGGCCATATCCAATGCACCCGTAACCACTTGCTCAGCTTGGTCACGTTCTGAGCCTAGCATGCCATTAGGGAAAATCTTAACAGTAAGATCACCGCCTGATTTTTCTTTCACTTTTTCAGCAAAAACAGTCATACCTGCGTGAGCAGCACTGTCTAAGCTCATTGCATGTCCAAGGGTTAGCGTTCTAGCGCTAACGCCAAACGTTGCCAAAATTGATGCAACAGCGAGAGTTGCGAGAGCTTTTTTCATTTGAGTATTCCTCATATTTGATTTGATTAAGTATGTGATATTAGCGTTTATTAATGCGATTTCTCTTTTTGTAGTTTCGTCATCTTATATTACAAAATTGCTTTTAATATGACTCGGATCACACTGTGAAATAAGCCTGATATGGCGTGTGGTTTTTGTGATCTGTCTTGCAGAAATGCGTTTCAATAGTGAGGAATAAGGTTTCTAATTTGGTTTTATAGTGAGTCACATCGACATTTTTAATGTTTGCTGTGTATGTTCAACATGGTTTTTATGAGTAGGGGAATGCGCTTCCTTGTTATTAAGTAGTATTTATTGGTGAGGTTTGCTATCGATAAATATTCAAGATGCGAGTGATTTACTATGCATGACTGTGCATAGTAAGTGCTGTGATAGATAAGACGAATTGGCAGAGATTAGCTGGTGTGAATAGTGCAGGTTCGATAGTGAGTGTAAAATCTGGCCACTGACTGATGTGGATGCTTGCTTGCAAAAGTCAGTGGTTGGTTTGAATAAACAACGCTATTTTTGGGTGTTTTCCTGAGTAAAGAAAATAGAGTCATTATGTGAGCAATGATGGGTGTTCACTTCTAATAAAGATAATACAGAACAATAAAAGTTATCTTGACTGAAAGGTAGGTCTTTATTTTTAACGACATCTTGGTATTTAAACGGGGAAGAGTCATTGAGCCATGCGATAGCTGCCACGTGTTTTTGCACTTCAGGAGCAAAGGCATAAGGCATACCATGCAAGTAAATATCGTCTTCACCTAATGATTCCCCATGATCGCTAATGTACAGCAGTGCGGTCTCGTATTGACCAGAATAGGTATCTAACCAATCAATGCTTTGATCAATAAAGTGATCAGTAAACAAAATCGTATTGTCATAAGCATTGATGATCTGCTCGCTGGAGCACTTATCTAACTGATTGCTCTTACAAACGGGTGCGAACTGAGCAAATTTTTCAGGGTAACGTTTGTAGTATTCAGGCCCATGACTGCCCATGGAGTGCAATACCACCACAATATCTTGCTTAGCATGTTGTTTTACATAGTCATCAAGGCCGACTAGCATGCCCGTATCGCGACACTCAGGGTTACAAATAGTGTTGAGATCTGAGGATTTATACGATTGATATTCAACACGCTCAGCCACCCCTTTTGATGAAGAGTTATTGTCGCGCCATAACACAGCTACGTTATTTTCTTTTAATGTGTCCAGTACATTGAGTTTGTTATAGATAGATTTGCTATCGAAATCACGACGGGGATCAGATGAAAACATACAAGGTACAGATACCGCGGTAGACGTGCCGCAACTGGTCATATGAGAAAAGCTGATAACGCCTTTACGTTGGCTTAGTTGTGGATTGGTGGGTCTGTGATAGCCATTTAATGAAAAGTGATCTGCTCGACCTGTTTCACCGACAATTAATACAATTAAGCTGTGTTTGTTGCTGTTTTTATGCTCAATTTTGGCGTCAGGAACGACATTGATCATTTGTTCAGCCGGTTTTAATAAGTCTTTATGGGCGGTTTTAAAAAACTTGCTGAAAGAATAAATAGGGAATAGCGGCGCTGAATAAAACCGAACGCTTTTGTATTCACGAAAGAAAGAGGCGTAATTGGCAGAAAAGGGCAACAATGCCAGCACTATGATAAAGAGTGCTAAAACAATAGACAGCGCTTTAGCACGGATTTCTAGCCAAATAGATTGATAGTTGAGGGATGTTTTGCCAATAAGATAGGCGGGTAATACGGCGCCTATGAGCATGACCAACACTAATTTAATGGAGAGCAAACCAAAGGCCTCTGCGGTATCAGTTTGCCACATGTTCTGTAGCATAGTGGTATCGATTACCACACCATAGGTCCATGAGAAGTACGCCGCACTAGCGCCAATAAAAAAGCCCAAAATAAGAACGATTTTAGTGAACAAACGTCCACCCAATAGAGAAAACACCAATGCGTGTGCGGCGACTAAAAAAATGGCGACACTGATAACAAATGCGGTATTTCCCTGAGAAAGAGGGAAGGCTTTAATAAAGTGTTTAAAGAAAGCGAAATTAAACAAAGCTGAAAAAAGCACCGCGCAAAGCCATATAAGGCGGTATTGTGGCGTTATCAAACGTGTGAGTATCTTCATCAAATGACCTCTATACAACACTAACTCTATTTCTTTATGCTTCAGTATGTCGCAAAATCATAAACTTAGCTGAAAAATCATAAGCATAAAACTAAGTTTTAATAATTATAGTTATTTAGGACGATGGTATAAGGTGCATTTTAACGTTTCTATTGCCCTGAATGGGCTCATGTTACTGACCAAGTAGGCTTTGCTCCTACTTGGTATTGTTAAGGCGTGTTAAGGGAGGGTTACTGGCCTTCTAATGGAACGACCAAAATATCGATAGGTGAGGCGTGGATAAGATGTTTAGAGTAAGAAATAATACGGCTCCAAAAATCATGATGATGACCACAAATCAAAAGATCGATATCAAATTCTGCAATGGTGTTAGCTAATTTGTCACTAAGATCTCCCGTACCAATTAAAAAGTGCTTAATGGGGAGGTCTGTGGAGTCGGTGATTTGTTTTAATTGTTGTAGCGCTGCTCGTTTGATGGGAGGTTCCTGCTTATCGACTTGAATATCAACTAAGTCTGGATATATCTCACCATGTGAACCATCGATGTGAACAAATGAAACATCAGCTCCAAGTATATCAGCCAGAATACTAGCCCTATGGATAAGAACCTTACTGTCTTCTGATAACTCTAGAGCGACTAGAATGTGTTGGTATTTCATAACGGCACCCTATTGCTTTTAGTGTTAGTACTGGTTAAAGCATAGCCACTTTTTATTAAAAAGAGTGCAATAGAGCTCGCATAACGACCTTAACCTTAAATTTAATAAGGATAATGTGATCAACTTTACGTTAGGCGTGTCTTATATTCGTTAAATCCGGCCACAATGGCATCGATAACTACTTGTTGTGCATTGGTTTTTCGGGTGCGGTATCGATAAACTAACGAGATATCCCGATGGGGAAACTCATAATCGGTCATCCACTCTACAAGGCGGCCTTCTTGCAACGCTTCTTCTGCAATGAACTCAGTGACAAAAGCAAAGCCTAAGTTGTTTTCTGCCATTTCTACTACCGATTGCGCGCTGGCCAGTGACACTTTTGGGTATAGTTTCACTGTCTCAAGGTTTTGCAATTTAGTGTTATACCCTGTGATGAGCTGATGTTGTAAATGGCCGATATAATCCAACTCTTTGAGTTGGGAGAGGGTTTGTGGGGCAGAGGTGACGAAATTAGGAGAAGCCACCACTTTGACGTCAATGGACATGAGTTTTTTGGCAATGAGATTACTATCGGGTAGATCGCCTACCAACACTCCAATATCTGCATCAGGGTCTAAAGCTGAGGTATCTGTTGCGGGAATAAACTTAAGTTTAAGTTTAGGGTATTTGATAAGCAGTTCTTCGATCTGCTTTTTTATAAAATAGTGATAAACAAAATCGGTACAGTCGATAGACACTTTACCTGAGATGTCATTTTTATCATTGTTAATATTATCAATTTCTTCAGCAAGGTTGAGGTAGTGTGGCGCTAAGCGTTGATAATATTGCTCACCGGTACTGGTGGGGTATAAGTTTGTTTTAGAGCGGATAAATAATCGTGCGTTAACATCATCTTCTAAGGAGGAAATACGCCTACTCACCGTTGATAAGGGAATCTCCAGTTCTTCACTGGCCGCTTTCATGCTGCCCAGTTTTACTACCTGACAAAAGATATAAAAATTATCAAAGTGCTTAGCCATTCTATTCCTTAGCATTGACGTATTGCAGACTATTTTTAAACATACTTCACTCGAAGCAAAGTTTCGAATGATACCAGTGGTACTCAATAACGGGTCATTCTAGCTTGTTAAAATACTCGATAACTGCGTTACAATTTTTGATTGTAGAATAACGACTTATCGAAAATTCTGCCTTGTTTTCGAGATTTTTTCCTGCGCTATTTCTGAACACTTACTTAGTGTGATTGGTATTATAAGTGTAACTACATTTATATACAAAAAAGGCCCTAAATCAAGAATCTAGGGCCTTTTGCTATTTAGTGCATACTAACGAAAATTAAAGTTCGATAGTCGCTGTTTCGCCGTCTACAGTGAGCTCTAGAGTATTACCTACTAATTTATGAGACACTTCAATTTGCTCACCCTTGTTCTTATTAGGAACAAGTAGAGTCAGAATATTGTGCTCTTTAGACGCTTTGAATTCCACTTCAACGTGACGGTGAACTTCAAGATCTTTAAATTCGTATGGGTCAACTTCACCGAAGCCTTCAACATTCTTCACAGAAGTGATGTTGTCTGCAGATTCGTTGATGAAGTTCACATCAAGATGCGCGTTTTCACCACGGATAGTGAATGACTTGTCAGCGACTTCGTTAGTGAAAGTTGTGTGCATTAGCCAAGTCATGTCTTTCTCTTCAGAAAGTGTTGCCTTGTCTTGCATTACAAATACTTTACCTTGTACAAACCAAACTTTACGTTTGTAAGATTCGATTTCTGGAACAAAGAATTTGTATGATGCTGTTGCATCGCCTTCAACCATTTTGATATCTGATTCAGTATCGTAATCGGTGATGTTACCACCTGCTTCGATACAGAAACGGTCTTGGTGACCTTCAAACTTGGTGTTTTTGTTCTCGCCGTACTGACCTTTACCACCGAATAGAGGAAGGTTTTTAGAGAACGTATGACGACGCCATTTAGTATGCATGTCCACACCGAAACCACCGTAGTAGCCAGTAACAGACGCAAGTGTTTCGCCAAATGCATGTAGAGTAAATGCGTTTTGGTCACCATGAGAGTGGCTAATAGAGCCAAATGGAGAACACTTAAATACCATATGGATGTGTTCTTCGCGCTCAGTCATCTTGTTGTGGAATGCAGCCCAACCTGTGATTGGGAATACTTTCAACAATGGATCATTTGATGGCGCTTGCTCTTCTGGTGCATCCCAAAGGATGTTAAAGCGAAGATCGTCGTAACCAAAGTCCCACCAACCGAAGTTGTAGAATTTAGTGTGCGCTTCAGTGTCACGCGCTTTAAGTTGGTTGTAGTACCAAACGTATTCAGGTTTTTGGTTAACACCCGCGTAATGCTTGATGTTGTAAGCCAATTTAAGACCTGGGAAATCACCAATTGAAGACTGGTCACAGAAGCTGGCGCGCTTAGAGTGAACTGGCATGCAGTATAGTGGGAAGTCACCGGTGTTTTCGTAGAATGTTTTGTTAAACATGTCTACACCACAGTAAGCTTTCAATAGGTCAAATGCTTCACCTAGGAATGCAGTTTGTGTGTTCCAGTAGTCAGGACCTTCAGCCCAACCGCCGTCTTCACCGCCCCATGGTGGGTAGTGTACTGCGTAGTATTCTAGTGCGTATGCGATGTATTCGCCTGCTTTAGGGTGATCGTGGTAAAGCGCGATACACGTTGGGATAATAGCAGAAGAAATTGAACGAACACCGTGGCTGTTAAGTGGGTTGTTCAGTAGATCAACCGTCACTTTAAGGTGGTGCATGATTTCGTCAAGGCGAGTGATCAATGCATTTTTAACAATTTCACGCTCTTCATCAGTGAAGTGTGCGTTCAACCAGTCGTAACCCCAAGCCATAGCTGCAATTACGCGGAAAGCGGCTTCATCGTTGTAACCACGAGATGTCACGCCTTCTGGATCGTATGTAGCGAGTTTAAGAGTCCAAGCTTTTGCTTTTGCAATAAGAGCGTCGTCTTCGTTAACAATACCAGCAATAGATAGGTTACGAGTTGCGTTCATTGCCATTTGGCAATCAACGTACATTTGACGCCAGTAAGGACGCCAAAGAGAGGCTTTATCTACTGTTTCTGGTGGGTATGCTTGAGGCTCTTCAAATGGTGCTGTTTCATAGAATTTCTCTGTAGAATTCTTGATGAAATCGTCGTACATGCAGTAAGAAGGATCAGCTTTAACTTTTGCTTTAAAGTCTGCAAGGTCTGCACCTTGTACAAGAAGACGAGGACGTGCTTCTGAAAGTGTGTCTAGAAATGAAAGGTCAAAGTCTCTTTTTTGTACTTCAATAGGTAGAAGATCAACTAGGTTACCTGCTGACGTATCATTCTCTAGTTTTATTCTTCTGATAGCATCAAGCGCTTTTTCGTTGCTCATTTACGAACTCCCGTGAAAAATCGTAGTGTGGGGGAACAAATATAATTCTATAAAACTTATTGTAATACAATTAGCTGTTGAACTCGATGGGCTTTTTTAGAAAATATCTATTTTGTGACAGCCTCCGCAGGTCGGGTTTTTTATCATGTCGTGTCGCGGTGGTCTATCGTTTGTTAAATCAAGTTACAATTACGTAAACTTACAGCCTACTTTGTCAGGTTAGGGGGTACCTTTATACGCTAAATATGGCGATAAAATCCTTTATAGCATGCGGTTTGGCAAAAAATCTTGGGGTATTAGTATGACTTTATGTTGCGGGGGGAAATTATAACAAATGACAATGGGAGCAATAAAACACAGCAACCCATTCATAGCGCTTATACACATATGCTTACATTTTGTTGCGTACATGAGCTTGCCTATCCGTGAGGCATTTTATTCGCTTTAACAAGCAAACTGACCTTTTGAGACCAATATATTCTGCCGACGGTTTCGTTATTCAAGGGGTAGCGAGAAGAAAATTTCATTACAAGGAAGTGAATCACAGATGTCTTGGAGAGACCTTGGTTAAACAGGCATCCTTTGCTAAGTTTAATCCATAGAGTGATAAAAAAGGTAAACGAAATGAAAGTAAATATTCAAACACATCATGTATCCATTACCGAAGATTCACGAGTAGAGATTGAAAGCAAATTTGCAAAGCTAACCAATCACTTCCCGCAATTGATCAGTTGCGACATCATTATTACTAAACAACATGGTCAGCATGAAGTTGAGATTTTCACTAACTATGAAGGTGTAAGAGTCACCGCGAAATCCGTCAGTGAAATCATGTATCCAAGCATTACTGCCGCTATCAAAAAACTCGAAGCGGGGCTTAAAAACCGTAAAGGGCAGTTGAAATCAGACTTACATGAAAAGCCAACCAGCACGAAACCAGAAATCGCATCAGATATCATTCAGGAAATGAAATTGGTTTAATCCAACCTAAAAAATGATAAATCTTGATTAGATCGTAAAGCCAGCATGCCAATGCTGGTTTTTTTTGCTTTGATTAACGGGTATCTGCTGCGCTATTTCTGATCACTTACTTAGTGTGATTTGTATTACTGTGATAACAATAACAGCCTGTACAAATTGCAGAAACCAAGCTCACATATTTGGCAGGTGCCAATATCATAACATTTAATTGCATATTAACATTTTCCCTAGTGTATTAACTATTTATTAGCAAAATCAAAGGATTAAGATGTCTATGCATAATGAATTAAGTCTAAAAAAAGAGTTCAAGAAAAATTGGGGCTCTCTATTGGTCTTAATTTTTGTGATAGCCGCTTTTGGCTACCTATTTATAGAGTTACATAATGCCATTTCTGCCATTAGAGAAATGGATCAATTAATAGATGCCGCGCCCCAGACTCTTCCTATAGGGGGGTAAGTCATATAATCCTATTCATTACCCGCTCTTGAGTCTGCTTTTAGCCTGCCATCAGGCTAATTCTGTTTTCGTTGCAAGCCAAACGGCAAGCTTTCAAACAGTTGTGGTGTGGTGGTGGTATTTGGACCCAAGGTAGGCGCATGCCAATCCAACAACATGATGGCCAGCACATTACGATGCTCGCCATGACTAAAGTCCGTACTCCCCGTGACTGAAGGGACTAATTTTGCTTGTGGATTGATGGCTTGTTTAATGGCTTGTCTCGTCTTGTAGACAACCGGATCATCTTGCAACCCCGCCAATAAGAAACTGATGCCGACCTCTGCAATAATATCTTGTTTAGTGTCACTAATAATACGGTCGATATGAGTTCTAAAGTAATGAAATACCCAAGGGTGATCGGCCTCTTTTACCTGTTTTTGATAATAGTTAGAGTCAGCGATGATGAGATGTGTCATGCCATACAGTTTGTTTTGGTATTGCTGAGCAGATAATAGGTGATCTTCATTATCAGGGTAGGTGTGTTGGAGGGTTTGGGTAAAGAGTGCTACATAATCTCCCAGTTGCAATTGCTTTAACCAATAGGCTTGATTCGCCAGTTGGGCCGCCCAAGCTTGCACCATAATTTTATTGGTAAACAGTTCGGCAAATGGATAATGCAAAAGTCGTTGGCGGAATTTGGCATTATTGCTGTGTTGCAGTCCATAGTCATCGATTCGCGCCATATAGCGCAGAAGATCAAGACCTAAATACACATAGGCCGGGTTATCTTGAATAGTGTTAACGCGTCTGGTGCTGCGCTCATCGTTACTCTGGTGGTAATCCGCTAATTTTTGTGTGGCATATTTTGACATGGTTTCTTCTGAAACCATGTCACTGGAAAATTGATTCAGTTTTATGGAGATATTGGCGATATCTTCTTGAACAAGAATTTGGTATTTAGGGTCATGTGTTTGGCGAAACATTCTTAACCCAAAATGAGTTTGCTTATAAGGGGATAAAGTAAACAGACCTTGTTCGTAATTGTGCTTAATAGTATTGGCTTCAAACTGATCAGTTTGTGAAGCATTATCTGCAATCAATGGGTAAAGAGAAAGACCACAAAATATTATCATTGCTATGCATAGCAAGGTCGAAGCCACTTTTTTCATGCGTTTATTGCCTATAATCGATGAAAACTATGAATACATTCTAGTTTAGATGATGACTATATAAGGTATAGAGTAAGTGCAATATAGCAGATGTTGGGGTGTTCGATAAACCTTTGAATATTGTGGTATTACGCTCTACAAATTAATGAAAGTTAAGTATTTTGCTCAACAGAGCCCTACACGGCGCAATATTGTCCACATCCGCTGGAATAACAAGCACTGTATCGTCACCGGCAACAGAACCTAAAATTGCAGCATCAGAGTCAAAATCAATCAATCGAGCAATCAGTTGTGCACTGCCAGGCTTCGTTTTCACAACGATCATGGATTTATTATTTTCAATCGATTCAATTTGAGAAGCAATAGAAGAGTTAAAGCGTATCGGGCTACTTTCTGGCGTCAGATAATACACTTTTTTCCCTAATGAATTAGGGACTTTAATGACACCAAGTTGGCATAATAGGCGAGAAACTGTGGATTGGCTGATGCCAGGAAAACCATGCTCAATTAAACTTTGTCTTAGTTCACTTTGATTATGGAAGCTATTGCTTTGAAGTAATTGTTTGCATACACACTCCAGAGAGCGCGCTTGACTGGGAATACGTGCCAAGTTTGAACTGTTATCCATAGAGATCCTTTTCTAGATGGTAAATCAGATTTACTAACAGGCGACGGATATTATCACTGAAGCTAAGGGCAATATATGAACAAGATCACCTTATGAGAATAACAATGCATTGTTATTCAGTAGGTTGCATAATTATTTGCTGTTTTATTGCTCACATTTATGAGTTCTGTTTCACTAACACAGATGATTTATTATAGAGAGATATACGCCAAGTCAATGCCTCAGTTGGTTATATCGCTCTAAATAGTAGTTTTCATTATTGAATATTTACCTTGCAATTTTGAAGGTCAAATCGAGTTTGATACCGCATCTATGCAATCCGTTACATAAATGCGAGGTATAAATGAACGCATCTAGTGTCAGATGTTATGTTTCATAAAAAAGTGATCCCGTTATCATAAATGAAATGATTGATGTCGATATTTGGTATTTTGCTAGCACACATTTAGGCGTAACTTAACTCTATCGAAATGATAGCCAATGAGTTTTATATGGTTAACTTTCGTGGGGATATATAAAGAGTAGCAATGAGTAATTAATCCGTTATTTACTTAAGTTGCTGCACTATATATAGAGTTGAACTGCCAAATACGAGGTTTATTATGAGGCTGGATGGAATCAGCGGTGACATTCTTGTCGCTGCAAAAAGAGTTGTTCTTTGCCAAGTAGTATTAGCCGTCGGTGTAGTTTTATTTGAAGTGTTATTCGGTAATAAAGTAGATATGGAATCTGCAGCGCTTGGTGTCATTGTTGCAATGCTACCACCACTGTTTGGTTTTATATATGCGAGTTTAAAAGTTCAAAGAAATCCTAATTATAGCTTACGCGATCTTATGCAAATGAGTCGTGTAGTTAAAATTGTTTATACATGTCTAATGTTCATTATTGCATTCCGATTCTTCGGTTTGGATAACCCAGTAATGTTAGAAGCGTATATAGTGACAATGATTGGTTATTTCTTTGCACCATTTATTATTGGCTCTCATAAATCGGAGTACGCGTAGTATGGAAAATATTACCACTGCTCATGAATACATAGAGCATCACTTAACATTCTTAACTACAGGTGATGGTTTCTGGGCTCTCAATATAGATTCTATGTTGGTGTCTTGGATTACAGGTTTATTATTTATCGGTGCTTTTCGATATGTTGTGACTAAAGGAACCAGCGGTGTTCCTGGACGTTTCCAATGTTTAATCGAAATAACATTTGAGTTTGTAAATAATCTAGTAAAAGAAATTTTTCAGGCAGAAGATAAATTGATTGGTCCGCTGGCATTAACCACCTTTGTTTGGGTGTTGTTAATGAATGCAGTTGACTTACTACCTATCGATTTAGTACCACAAGTCACCGGCGCTATGGGTCTTAGCCACTTTAGAGACCTTCCGACAGCAGACGTAAACGTTCCAATGTCGATGGCACTAGGTGTATTTATTCTTCTATTAACTTACACATTCAAAAATAAAGGACTGAAAGGGTTTATTAAAGAGTTAACAACTCAGCCATTTGATAATCCACTTTTATACCCAGTTAACTTTGTTCTTGAACTAGTAACGCTAATTTCAAAACCAATATCACTAGGTTTACGATTATTCGGAAACATGTACGCAGGTGAAATGATATTTATCCTGGTTGCATTAATGCCTTGGTGGATGCAATGGGCACTCAGTGTTCCATGGGCTCTATTCCACATCTTAATCGTTTTCTTACAAGCATTTATTTTTATGGTTCTTACAATTGTTTACTTAGGTATGGCAGTAGAAGAACACTAATAATTCACACAGATTTAATTAACAAATTTATATATCGGAGATACAAATGGATATCGTAAGCGCAGTTTTATATGTAGCAGGTGCACTATTGATTGGTCTTGGTGCGGCTGGTGCAGCATCTGGTATCGGTAACTTGGCTGGTAAATACCTTGAAGGTGTTGCACGTCAACCAGATCTAACCCCAATGCTTCGTACTCAATTCTTCATCATGATGGGTCTTGTGGATGCTGTACCGATGATCGGTGTTGGTATCGGTCTATACATCATCTTCGCAGTAGCTTAACTGAATCTCAACAAGCTTAGTAAAGATCGATTTATAAGTATTCAAGATTTAGTTTAGTGAGGAAGGTATGAACTTAAATGCAAGCATGCTGGGACAAGCAATTTCATTCGTGATTTTTGTTTGGCTATGTATGAAATATGTATGGCCACCTCTCACAGCGATGTTAGACGAGCGCCAAAAAGAAATTGCTGAAGGCCTACGCCATTCAGAAAATGCCGCTAAAGAGCTAGAAATAGCCAAAGCGAACGGTGCTCAACTCATCGAAGATGCGAAACGCAATGTGACTGAAATGGTTGAACAAGGCAACAAACGCCGCAGTGAAATCATCAGTCAAGCACAGCAAGAAGCTGAGCAAGAAAAAGCACGCATCTTAGAACAAGGTAGAGCCGAACTAGAAGGCGAGCGTCAAAAATTACGTCAGGAACTTCAGGCGAAAATGGCAGACGCAGTAATTGAAAGTGCACAGAAGTTGATTAGTAAGAACCTGGATTCTGAAGCGAACCGAGCTCTAGTTGATCAATTGATAAGCGAAATCTAAGCGGAGGCAATATGTCAGAGTACACCAGTATTGCTCATCCCTACGCCAAAGCATCGTTTGACTTTGCTTTGAGCGAGAACAAGTTACAAGAGTGGCAACAAATGCTGTCAATTCTTGTAGCTGTGGCAGAAGAAGAAACAATCGCCAATGAAATTTCTTCAGCACAAGGTGCAGGCGCACAACAAGCCGAAGGGCTAGCCGACATCATGATTGAGGTTTGCCAAGGGCTTGTTGACGAGCATGTTGTCAACCTAATTAAAGTTCTGGCAGAGAATGGTCGTCTTGCGGTTTTAAGAGAGTTGTTCGAACTGTTTACCGAGCTAAAGGATGAACATGATCGTGTAATTCCTGTCACTGTCACAAGCTCAGAATCGCTGACACATGAGCAAGTCGCGTCACTTACTGCCGCACTTGAGAAAAAATTAGAACGTAAAGTTGAACTAGAGCAAGTGTTAGACACCACTATGGTCGGTGGGATTATCGTTCAAGCGGGCGAAACAATTATTGATGGTTCAGTGAATACATCAATTAACCGACTAGCTAGTCAACTTCACGCGAGATAGGTAACAGATATGCAATTAAATTCAAATGAAATTAGCGATCTGATCAGAGAGCGTATCGCAAAATTCAATGTGAGCACTGAAGCTCGCAACGAAGGTACTATCGTCTCTGTTCGTGATGGCATCATTACCATCAATGGTCTTGCTGACGTAATGCAAGGTGAGATGATTGAATTGCCAGGTGGTAAGTTCGCACTAGCGCTTAACCTTGAGCAATACTCTGTAGGTGCCGTTGTAATGGGCCCTTACACAGATCTTTCTGAAGGTATGAAAGTTAAAGGTACAGGTCGTATCTTAGAAGTGCCAGTAGGTAACGGACTGCTAGGTCGTGTTGTAAACACACTTGGTGAGCCAATTGATGGTAAAGGTTCAATCACTTTCGATCAAATGAACCCGGTAGAAGTGATTGCCCCTGGTGTAATCGAACGTAAATCTGTAGACCAACCTATTCAAACTGGTTATAAAGCCGTTGATACCATGGTGCCAATCGGTCGTGGTCAACGTGAGCTTATCATCGGTGACCGTCAGACTGGTAAAACAGCGATGGCAATCGATGCCATCATCAACCAAAAAGATTCTGGTATTAAGTGTGTGTACGTGGCTATCGGCCAAAAAGCATCAACTATTGCTAACGTAGTACGCAAACTTGAAGAGCACGGCGCACTGGCAAACACTATCGTAGTTGTTGCATCAGCGTCTGAATCAGCAGCACTTCAATACCTTGCGCCTTACGCAGGTTGTACTATGGGCGAATATTTCCGTGACCGTGGTGAAGATGCACTGATCATTTATGATGATCTATCAAAACAAGCAGTAGCGTATCGTCAAATTTCGCTACTTCTAAAACGTCCACCGGGCCGTGAAGCATTCCCAGGTGACGTATTCTACCTCCACTCCCGTCTTCTAGAACGTGCCGCTCGTGTAAACGAAGAGTACGTAGAAAAATTCACTAACGGTGAAGTGAAAGGTAAAACAGGTTCATTAACTGCTCTACCAATCATCGAAACTCAAGCAGGTGACGTATCAGCGTTCGTACCTACTAACGTAATCTCAATTACAGATGGTCAGATTTTCCTTCAGACTCAACTGTTTAACTCAGGTCTACGTCCAGCGGTTGATCCAGGTATCTCTGTATCACGTGTTGGTGGTGCTGCTCAGTGTAAGATCATTAAGAAACTGTCTGGTGGTATCCGTACTGCATTGGCTCAATACCGTGAATTGGCAGCGTTTGCTCAGTTCTCATCTGACCTAGATGATGCAACTCGTAAACAGCTTGACCATGGTGAACGTGTAACTGAACTGATGAAACAGAAACAATACGCGCCTATGTCAGTAGCCGCTCAAGCTATCGTTATCTTCTCTGCTGAGAAAGGTTACCTAGCGGATGTTGAACTTTCTAAGATTGGATATTTCGAACAAGAGTTGTTGGCTTACGCAAACAGCCAAAACCCTGAATTGATGGCAAAAATCAATGAGAAGGGCGACTACAATGACGAAATTGAAGCGGGTCTACACGAGATTCTGAAAGGTTTTGTCTCAGTGAAATCACTGTAAAGCTCTGGTTTGTTGACTAGAAAACGAAACAAATTAGGAGCAGATAATGGCAAATACTAAAGAAATTCGCACCAAGATAGGCAGTGTTAGTAACACTCAAAAAATCACCAGTGCAATGGAGATGGTTGCGGCAAGTAAGATGCGTAAAGTTCAAGATCATATGGTGCAAACTCGCCCATATGCCGAGAACATGCGTCAGGTTATCTCTCATGTCGCGTCGGGTTCGTTGGAGTATCAACACCCGTACCTTCAACAGCGTGAGCCAAAACGTGTTGCGTACATCATCGTTTCTTCTGACCGCGGCTTATGTGGCGGCTTGAACAATAACTTGTTCAAGAAAGTACTGGAAGAAATGCAAGAATGGCGCGCTAAAGGTGTAGAAGTTGATACCACTTTGATTGGTTCAAAGGCCATCAACTTCTTCCAACGCGGCGGTAACGTCGTAGCGCAAACTGCTGGCCTAGGTGACACTCCAAAACTGGAAGATATTTTGGGCACAGTTAACGCGATGTTGAGCCACTATGATGAAGGTAAGATCGACAGTTTGTATTTGGTTTACAACAAGTTCGTCAACACCATGGTGCAAGAACCAACAACAGCACAATTGTTGCCACACCCATCAGATGTAGAAGCTGATGCGTCTGCTAAAAAAGAGCGTCGTTGGGACTACATCTATGAGCAAGCACCAAAAGATATTCTTTCTGAATTGTTACACCGATACATTGAATCGCAAGTGTACCAAGGCATCGTAGAGAGTATCGCGTGTGAGCAAGCCGCTCGAATGGTCGCAATGAAAGCCGCCACAGACAATGCTGGTCAACTGATTGAAAACTTACAATTGGTTTACAACAAAGCGCGTCAGGCAGCTATTACCCAAGAACTGAGCGAAATCGTTTCAGGCGCCCAAGCGGTATAGGGTTCGAAAAGAATTTGAGGATTTAGACATGAGTGTCGGAAAAATAGTTAAAGTGATCGGTGCGGTGGTTGACGTCGAATTCAGCCACAATAACGGTCCTCGCGTTTATGACGCATTGAACGTAAAAGGCGACGAATTAGGCTCGCTAGTATTAGAAGTTCAACAACAAATGGGCGGCGGTATCGTTCGCTGTATCGCGATGGGTACCTCTGATGGTCTTCGTCGTGGTCTTGAAGTTGAAAACACAGGTTCTCCAATCACAGTACCAGTAGGTGAAGAAACGCTTGGTCGTATCATGAACGTACTGGGTCACCCTATCGATGAGTGTGGTGAGATTGGTCAGAAAGAAAACTACGAAATTCACCGTGCTGCCCCTTCTTATGAAGAGCAAGCAAACAGTACTGAACTACTAGAAACAGGCGTTAAGGTTATCGACCTTATCTGTCCATTCGCTAAAGGTGGTAAAATCGGTCTGTTCGGTGGTGCTGGTGTTGGTAAAACAGTAAACATGATGGAGCTTATCAATAACATTGCTAAAGCTCACTCAGGTCTATCTGTATTTACGGGTGTTGGTGAACGTACTCGTGAAGGTAATGACTTCTACTACGAAATGAAAGAAGCGGGCGTTCTAGACAAAGTTGCCATGGTGTACGGTCAAATGAACGAGCCACCAGGAAACCGTCTACGTGTTGCGCTAACCGGTCTTACAATGGCTGAGCGTTTCCGTGATGAAGGTCGTGACGTACTGTTGTTCATCGATAACATCTACCGTTACACCCTTGCGGGAACAGAAGTGTCAGCACTTCTAGGTCGTATGCCTTCAGCGGTAGGTTACCAACCTACACTGGCAGAAGAAATGGGTGTGCTTCAAGAGCGTATCACTTCTACTCGTCAAGGTTCGATCACGTCTATCCAAGCGGTATACGTACCTGCGGATGACTTAACGGATCCATCGCCAGCAACCACGTTTGCTCACTTGGATGCAACCGTTGTATTGTCTCGTAACATCGCAGCGCTAGGTCTTTACCCAGCCATCGATCCACTAGACTCAACTTCACGTCAGCTTGATCCTCAAGTTGTTGGTGAAGAGCACTACAACATTGCACAAAAAGTTCAAACAACGTTGCAACGTTATAAAGAACTTAAAGATATCATCGCTATCCTAGGTATGGATGAGCTATCTCAAGAAGATAAGCAAACTGTATCTCGTGCTCGTAAGATTGAACGTTTCTTAACTCAGCCTTACCACGTAGCAGAAGTATTTACTGGCCAAAAAGGTGTGTTCGTTCCACTAAGCGAAACTATCTCTGGCTTTAAAGGCTTGCTAGAAGGTCAATACGACGATATCCCAGAACAAGCGTTCTTGTACTGTGGTTCTATCGACGAAGTGCTTGAAAAAGCGAAATCTATCTAAGAGGCGCAGTGCTATGGCTATCGGAGTTACAGAGAATACATTTCAACTTAACATCGTAAGTGCGGAAGGTACGCTGTTTTCAGGGCCTGCACATGCCCTTGCGGTTTCAGGTGCTGACGGTGAGTTGGGTATTCGCCCAGGTCACTCACCACTTCTAAGTAAAATTAAACCAGGGGTAACGGTTTTCGTTACTGGTGAGAAACAACAAGAGCAAGTGCTTTATGTTTCTGGTGGTTTAGTTGAAGTTCAACCTGATGTAGTTACCGTTTTAGCGGATACAGCATTGCACGGTAAAGATATTGACCGTGCTCGCGCTGAAGAAGCAAAACGCGCTGCGTTAGAGAACATCAACAAAGGCGAAACTGACGCTAATTTTGCTCAAGCTCAGCTTGAGTTAGCGAAAGCGATTGCCCAGTTGCGCGCTGTAGAGCTAACCAGCTCTCGTCGCCACTAAGAGCTTTCGGGCGCAGAGTTTTCGGACTCACTATACCAACTTGAGTTCATTCTTGAGTTGGTATCAGTTAAAAAACTGATTTGTTCTTCTATACTTATAAGGTAGTAAAACAGATCAGCTATTTCGAGTAAGCGGTTTACTGTAAGACTTACACGGAAACAACAGTTCTTTTAGCAGAGAAACTCAGAACAGTAGTAGTTCTGATCCCCTAAGGCCTCAGGTGACTCACCCTCTCTCTGAGGTCCTTTCCTTTGTGACGTTTACAATTCCATTAATCGTACTAAATCACTGATCATTCTAGCTTGTTAAAACACTTAATAACGGCGTTGCAATTTTTGATTGTAGAACAACGACTTATCGAAAAATCCCACCTTGTTTTCGAGCGTTTTCCTGCGTTATTTCTGATCACTTACTTTGTGTGATTAGTCTTATTCCAATCATAGCCAGTATCGGAGCATTTAGCATGGCTGAAATGAAGTTTGCTCAAGGGTCAAGCAAATGCCGTTGATGGTTTACGTGAAGGAAGATAGGCATGGTAGCCCCTTTTATCCTGTTCCATTGATTGGGCTAAAATGTATCAATGTATGTATTCATTAATGCGTCTATGTTGCCTCAATGTGCGCTTATCCTAATGAATTCAAGGGTCGATGGAGCAAGTGGGTTGCAGGTGAGAGGAAAATCACTCTTAGAGAATAAATAAACGCTTTACAGTAGCAATATATAGTGTATATTCCACTTTCACTCTGTGATTCAGAGTTATTAATGAAATATAAGTTAAAAGCAAAACCCTCAGTATTCCTTCGTTAGTGTAGTCATCCTCAGTGTTTCCTTAGCTTCATCGTAACATTAAATAATTCAAAATTTCAGCGTCTCGCAATATCGCGAAAATAAATGATTTTTATAAGGGACAGATTATGTCTAACAAAACTACTGGTATCGTAAAATGGTTTAACGAAGAGAAAGGCTTTGGCTTTTTGACTCAAGACAATGGCGGCCAGGACGTATTCGTTCACTTCCGTGCTATCGCATCTGAAGGCTTCAAAACTCTAGCTGAAGGCCAAAAAGTGTCTTTCACAGTTGAGCAAGGTCAAAAAGGCCTTCAAGCTGCTGACGTTGTAGCTCTTTAAGTTACAGCTATCTAAGCTAAGTTAGAATACTCTAATTTTTAGTTAGCGTAGATGATGCTTAAATCATCTACGCTATTTTTTACTTAACCCATTAGCAATTTATATCGTAATACCGCAAATAAATACCTCTCTAACATCTACAAACCGTAAACCTGCAAACTGTACATGTCATCAAGTTAGTTATTTCCTTCGCTACATCAATATAAATATCTATACGTCTATCTAATTCAGCGACCGTGGATCTCTGAAAAAGTATTGGTCGTCTTTAATTTAAGGAAATGTATGTCTCGTTCTATTGGACGCAAACGCTTTTGGTTTCAAAAGTTGCGCACGCAAACAAGCATCAAATTTAAAAAAGCCAGTTAATATAAGTTAACTCCCTGTCAGGTTATTCGACTCAAGCCGTTTTCGTGATCCAGAACGCTTTGAGTATAACCTTGTTATGTTCTCCTTTATTCCTCGTTCTGCCATCCTTCTTTCTGTCTCTGCTACAGCAATTAATAAACGTATTTTGGCTTACTGAATGCTACGTGATTTGTAAACCGCTTGAATTCATAGGCTTCTGGTATTAATTTAACGGCCAATAGTAAATGGATAGAGAAGTACCAATGACAACAGAAAACAGTAATACCCCTGTATGGGCACAACCGATGCCACAATCTCAATTTGAATTTATGTCGAAGGTATTATCAGCACCTTCCCCGATTGGCTTTGAAGCTGCAATGAGTTACGGCATTATCAAACCAGAATTTGACGCTTTTATGCCGCAAGAGTGGGGCACTCACCAATTTAAAGGTAATGCGAGCATCGTTTTTGATTCACATCCTGGACGTGACGATCTCACCAGCGTGATGATTGTGGGCCATGCAGATAAAATTCGTATGCAAGTACGTAAAATTGATAACGATGGTAAGGTGTGGATCAACACGGATTCCTTTTTACCAACCACATTGATTGGCCACGAAGTACAAGTCTTTTGCCAAGACCCGGCCAAATTAGGTTGTTACAAAGTGATCAAAGGTGGAACCGTCGAATCTTTGGGTGCCATCCACTTCTCAACACCTGCACAGCGCACTGGTGAGCAAGGTATTAAGCCAGAATCTATTTATCTAGAACTGCAAATGCATGGCGACGATCGCAAAGCTCAAGTAGAAGCGCTTGGTCTACGTGTTGGTGACCCTATTTTACTTGATCGCCCTATTAAACGTGGTGTTGCACCCGATACTTTCTATGGTGCTTACTTAGATAACGGCTTAGGCTGTTTCTCTGTTGCAGAAATTGCCCGCACTTTTGCCTCTGAAGGCTTAGACAATGTACGCGTTCTTTACACTATCGCCACTCATGAAGAAATTGGTCGTTTTGGCTCAACGCAAGTGGTTGGTGAGCTTAAACCTGATGTGTTGATCGCAACAGACGTAAACCACGACTATGAAGCAGCGCCAGGCATTGGTCATCGCAATATGAACCCGTTACAAATGGGGAAAGGTTTTACTGTGGGTCGTGGTTCTGTATCGTCAGAATTTTTGGTGCAAACCTTAGAAACCTTATGTCGTGAAAAAGGCATTCCAATGCAGTTAGATTTTTCTGGTCGAGATATGGGTACGGACGGCATGGCCGCCGCTCTTGCGGGTGTGGATAGCGCTGCAATAACCATAGGGTATCCGATCCGCAACATGCACACCTCATCAGAGTCTGCGCATACGGGCGATCTATTAGCGTCCATTGAGGCCATTAGCCAACTACTACGCCACTTCAATACCATGAATGATGGCAAAGGTATGACTCGTGACGATCTTAAAAACAGCCATATCAGATTAGATAATCTGTCATAGTTTAACGCCTTGAAGATAAAGCGCTCATTCTTTGAGCGTTTTTTTATGCGTGTCATTTAATGTCTTTTCATATAATTAAGCTGATTTTGTCTATATCAGTCACAATTAATCACTAGAGGGTGATCAACGCTTTTTGACCTTGTATACTCTGCAAGGAACGATCTTAATGAGACAAGGGAACCATCATGCCTAAGGCAAGTGAAATCAAAAAAAGTGCAGCGATTGAGCACAACGGTAAAGTGTACTTCGTTAAAGAAATCAATAAACTAACACCAAGTGGTCGTGCTGGAGCTAGTTTGTACCGTATGCGTATGTATGATGTCGCAACAGGGGCGAAGGCGGATGAAAGCTTTAAAGCCGATGAAATCATTAACCTTGCTGATTTCAGTCGCCACCCTTCAACATTTTCATACATCGATGGTGATGAATATGTATTTATGGATAGCGAAGATTATACGCCGTATAACTTTAACCAAGAGAGCATTGAAGAAGAACTTCAGTTCATCAATGAAGAGACTCAAGGTATCTTTGTATTGCTTGTGGATGGCAACCCAGTGGCACTGGAACTTCCATCAGTCGTTGAGTTAGAAATTATTGAAACTGACCCTTCCATTAAAGGGGCATCGGCTGCAGCGCGTACTAAACCTGCAACGCTAACAACAGGTCTTATCATTCAAGTACCAGAATACATTGCTGGCGGTGAGAAAGTTCGCGTTAATACTTCCGATAAATCATTCATGGGCCGCGCGGATAAATAAACCCGCTCGTCTTTCAGTACACAGTAAACGCAGTGGCTTATGGTCGCTGCGTTTTTTTTATGTTCTATTGTGAACTTTCCTACCGCTATTGAGTATAACGAAGCACAGTAAGATGTGTTTTGTTGCGCAGTTAATCCTATCTATCTTATTGTGTTCAACTTTATATTTGTTACTATATTGCTACAATTTGGTGATAATTCTGTTTAATTTATTGTTATTGAAAGGGCATTTTTACCTGATCAATGATGAACAAATTGAAAGTGGTATGGAGGATTAAGGTATGAATGTACGGATGGCATTGCAAATAGCGATTTGTATGACGGTCGTTCTCACTCCTGTTAAAGCCAGTACTGCCGAAGGTGACGCAAGCACCTACATTGTCAATGGCAGTGAGGTATCGGTGCAAACTTTCCCCTCCTTTGTGAGCCTGTTTTTTGATCAGTTTGACTCATCGGGCCTTTATCAAAATTATTGTGGCGGAACGATTCTCGACCCATACCATGTACTCACCGCGGCCCATTGTGTAGAGGGGGACTCTTACTACTACACATACACCTCTATTGCACCGCAATTGCAACATGAACAGCAAATCTTCAGCCCCTTTCGCGGTTTAGAACAAGTAGAATTAATTCGTGGCAGTGAGTTCTATTACCCAGATACATTTGTTGATAGTGCGTCTGCAAGTTGGCCTGATGACATTGCCATCATTAAATTAGAACAGCCAATGGCGGTGAGTTCGGCAGATTATGCTCAGTTAGCCACATTAAGCGATAAAGCCAGATACGATATTGTGGGTACCCCCATGACAGTGATCGGCCATGGTTATACGCGCTCTAGTAGCGATGATACGCAAGCACTGCAAGGTGTTACACAGACTCTACTTTCTAACATGCAATGTGCATCAGCAAATATCAGCAGTAACCAGCTGTGCTTACAAGGTGCCTTTAACAGTGTTAGCGGGTTATTAGATTCTACATGTGGTGGAGATTCTGGGGGGCCATTGTATTGGTATGATGGTAGCCAGTACATTCAGGTGGGCATTACGAGTTTTGGCCCTTCACAGTGTGGTGATCCGGATGCCGACTACTCCTCAGCGTATATCGAAGTGGCGGAGTATCGACAATGGATTGCCGCTGTATTGGATGGGCGAGTAACACCAAAAATTATTGTAACGGAGTTTGACCGAGAAAATTATACGCCCGAAGAGGACTCTGACGATTTTGCAACGCAGTCAGCTGGGGCTATAGGTTGGTTTTGGTTATGCATTGTGTGGCTAGGTCGACGACGGACGTTATTGCCGTAAAATTACGCCATTTACGAGTCTTTGGCTTCAATGGCGCAATTGGCAAACGTTATTTGTTCTTGACGTGCCACTTGATCGGTTTGTTGAGCATCTTGTGAGGCATCGTATAGGCCGTTCATAAAAAAGCCTACAATGACACCGAGAATAACAAATTGAATGGGCTTCATGTTCATGGCGATCCTTACAACAGTAACAGCGGAACCTTTATCATTAATCTTAGCTTTAAACGTCTTAGTTATCAAAAAGAGTGCATATCGAAAGCTCAGTCACAAAGATGCACACTACTTAAAGCCCAGTATTTGAAAATTTTAACTAACTTGGGTGCTTAGCTACACATTAGAATGCATACTATGTGATCGAGAGTATGTAATCAGAGGCATAGCAAGTTATTTAAAGCAGACCTGCGCCCAACGAGCTAAGCCAGAGGTGACAGAGCCAAAGTAGTTACCGCTGACGATGGGCACCTTAGGTAATAGGTTTTCTACCGCCTCTCGCAATACTCGAGAGCGCGCTGAGCCACCGGTCATAAAAACCACATCTGGAGTAATTTGAGATTGGCGCACTGCCTCTAGCACTAATTTGCAGATTTTTTCCTTGGGCACGCTAATGGCTTGTTCCATCTCTTTTTGGCGCATAGGGATGGTAATGACTTCACTGAGTAAATTAATGGTCGCCTCAAAAGAGGGGCTGTCTGAGAGGGCGATTTTGGCATTTTCTGCTTGTGAGACAATGCCATATCCTAGTGCCCCTTGATGAACCTCAAGCATGCGAGCGAGTTTGCTTGGTTGCTGTGCCTCTCTGCGCAACTGCTTTAAGAAGGCGAGATTTTCTTTACTGTAAAATTCACGTTGAGCTTGTACATTGTTGATCAAAATAGAGTGCCAAAACTGGCTAATGGGTATTTCAAGGCCAGAGTGTTTACGGCTACCTTTGCCAAATTCGGTCATAAAATGTTTAAAAGCAATATGTATATCCAGATCATTTCCGCCAACCATCTGACCTGTGTGCCCGAGTAACGTCTGTGTTCTATCCCTTTTCCCTACCCAAGACGGCCCCATTTGGATCATGGAACAGTCGGTGGTTCCCCCACCAATATCGACCACTAATACGTTGAGATTTTGTGTCAGGCTGCTTTCGTAATCGAGTCCTGCGGCCACTGGCTCAAATTGAAACTCTACATTTTTAAAGCCTGCTCGCGTTGCGGCGCGAAGTAAAATATCTTGCGCCTGTTGATTGGATTCCTCGCCACCACGGCCTAAGAAATTCACCGGACGACCAATAACCGTATCGTGGAGATCTTGCTGTAACGTGGCTTCTGCTTGGGATTTTACGTTTTCCATCATGGCGCAGACCAAATCTTCAAAAAAGGCCAGTTGCACATCTTTTAATCCACGAGCACCAAGGAAAGATTTAGGGGATTTGATGTAGTACACATCTTTTGGATCTTGTAAGTACAAATCCAGAGCGGGTTGGCCAAACAGTACTTCCTCTTCCAGTACATCAATCCCTTCTTCGAGATTGGTGCGAATGGCGCGTTTTAATATGGCTTTACCTGTATCCGTGATCGGTAAGATATTTTTATTGCGAAATAGATATTCAGACACGGATTCAGAGGTGGGTGCGCACAGTGTGGATGAGATATATTTCTCCCCATTGGCTAAGGGGATTTGAATAGCTTGGTTATCTCTAATATGGGCGACAGAGCAGTTTGCTGTGCCATAATCAAAACCTATTGCCACTGTTTGTTTTTGCATCTTACAGTCCGAGTCACCGATAACAGGGGCGCAATTAAACACTGTTTGGCTTTGTTGGGTCAAGTGATAGGGGAAAAATGTAATCTTATTGCATCACTTGTGGTTTATCTTTAGTATAACGATATTCGGTTTAAATAATATCGCTTCTCATTTGCGTTAATGGCATAATATAAGCGTTTCAATACTTTAAATGAAATATACCTTGCTAAAAAAGGATGAATCAAAATATCTCAGCAAGGTTTTCTTGTATTATATGCTCAGGTATTAGTTCGCAGAATTCATCATCATAGTAAGTGCAGTAATGGCGTGGGCACACACTCACTTTGGTGGCATGCCGTATTAAAAATAAGCTAAATCAAAGATTTAATGAGATAAATATGAACCACAAATCAGTGCGAGCGATGTTAGTTGCAAGCCTATCTATATTAAGCACTTTGGCTTTTGCCTCTCAGCAATCCAATTTGCAAAAATCACAGAATATAGAAACTCAGATCACCAAAAATGCAGCTGATAGCCAAACCAAAGTGGCTAAAAGTAGTGATGAATCCATAAAGTTAGCAGGGGATATTGCGGCTCTACAACAAGAGATCAATAATCTAAAGGTGTATCAAACTCACCTTAATGGCCTTATTACTAGCCAATCTGCTGAAATTAACAGTTATCACCAACAAATAGCGCAAATAGATGAAATAAGACAGAGCATAGTGCCATTAATGTACGCCATGCTCGACGGGTTAAAGACCGTTTTGCAAAACGATCGTCCTATTCGTAGCGCTATGCGCCATGCGCGATTAGAAAAACTTACCACTATGATGACCCAGGCTGATATTAGTGATGCTGAAAAGTATCGCCGTATTCTTGAGGCGTATCAGATTGAAATGGATTACGGCACTAAGATGGCCGCGTATTCAGGTTCTATTGTCATCGATGGTCAATCCATTATTGTTGAAAAGCTGTACCTTGGGCGTATTTCATTAGTGGCTCGCTCTAAAGATCATCAAGGATATTGGGCTTGGGATAACAGCCAAAAAATGTGGATAGCTCAAGACCGAAGCATAGGTCATTATATTGATAAGGCGTTTGATGTGGCGGCCAAACAAGCGTCACCTTCGTTATTAGTCTTGCCTGTGTCTGTTGCTAAAAGCGAGGGCAGTAAGTGATGAAATCTTCCAATATTATGATCACTTTGCTAGTGATGTCTCTATTTTCAGCTACTGCGAGTTATGCCAATCAGGACTTGCTGAAACAAACAGTGACAGCTAAGCAGGTGGAGCTGAAACAAAACCAACAGCGCGAACAAATTTTTAAAGATAAAGAGCAACAACTTAAACGTGAATATAAGGCGTTACTTGCGCAGCGTAAGACACTGAATAAAAGCATCGAATCATTAACTAAGCAATTTGATGAAAACGAGCAAACATTAGCGGATAAAGAGAAGCAACTGACTTTAGCTACGGGCAGTTTAGGGGAGATCTTTGGCGTGGTGCGTCAAGGGGCTAAAGATGTTCAGTTAGAGCAATCACGTTCGGTGGCCTCAATTGGTTTAGATGAGGATATTCACCTCATTCAGGCCATTATTGATGCTAAGTCCATCCCTTCTAAAGATCAGTTATACGGTTTGTGGCACGCCTATGAGAATCAAATTAGCAATGGTGCGCAAGCCTCGTTACTTACCGTGCCCTATGTGAATGGTGCGGGTGAAGTGCATAACAAGCGTGTTTTACGTATGGGGGCGTTTGCTCTTGCTGATGAGAATGGCTATTTAGCATGGGATACGGCTAAACAAAGGGCGACATCTTATTTGGTGCAACCCAGCAACGCTTTATCTGTGTCATCTGATCTGACTCACGGTACGACGCCAGTTTCCATTGATGCCACGCGCGGCGCGTTACTTGAACAATTAGCCAATAACCCCACCATAATGCAACGCATCCAACAAGGTGGCGTTGTGGGTAAAATCATCCTGAGTTTGTTAGCCATTGGCCTGCTCATTGGCGGATACCGTTCTATGGTGTTAGTGGCGATCAGAGCCAAGATTAATAAGCAATTGAAGCAGGTAGAGACACCGACAGCTGATAACCCTCTGGGGCGTATTATTTTAGTGCATAACGTGGATGAGAGCCCCACTATTGAGGCATTAGAGCTTCGCTTATTAGAAGCGGTGATGGATGAGCAAGAGCAATTAGATAAAGGCATTTCAACGGTGAAATTGCTGGCGGCGATTGCGCCTATGTTGGGGCTACTGGGTACAGTCACTGGCATGATTGATACCTTCCAAACCATCACTCAGTTTGGTAATGCGGATCCGCGCATCATGGCGGGTGGTATCTCCATGGCCTTGATCACGACCGTACTAGGTTTAGTGGCAGCGATGCCTCTGTTGCTGGTGCATAATATGTTATCTAGCTTATCTACGAGCATTCGTAATGTGATTGAGAAGCAAGGGGTCGGCCTGGTTGCACAGAGCGCGGAGCAGCAAGCAAAGCAAGGTGTTAATTCAGTTTCATTAGCAAACTCGGTGAGTCTGGGCTAATGATTGATCTGGTCACCAATTTTACTTGGTTGAGCGACCTTAGCCTTATTAACTCAATTGAGCAGTTAATGTTTCGTGGCGGCCCAGTGTTATGGTGGTTGGCGGTTGTGATGCTGTTTTTTTGGGTTTTGGTGCTGGATAGAGTGCTGTACTTGGTATGGGTTTTTCCTCAATACCAGCAACAGTGGGTGTTACAGTGGCAGGGACGTACTGACCGTCATTCATGGTTTGCTTTATCGCAAAGAGAGTCGTGGTTGGCGCAATCGGAGTTAGCCCTTAAACGGTGGCTATCCTTAATGAAAGTGTTGATTTCTCTGTTTCCTATGCTGGGTTTATTGGGAACCGTTACCGGTATGATTTCCGTGTTTGACGTGATGGCGGCACAAGGAAATAGTGAGCCTCGATTAATGGCGGCGGGCATATCAATGGCCACCATTCCAACCATGGCCGGCATGGTGGCCGCCTTGGTGAGTATGTTTGTATATTCGAGATTATGCGAAATGGCCGATCGCAAACAACTGCATTTAGAGCGCTTGTTGCGCATTCATACTCAATAGTTAATTAGTGAAGCATTTAGAGGTTTTATTCCAATGAGATTAGGGCGACGTCGCGAGAAAAATGAAGAAGCGCAGGTTGATATGACCTCAATGCTCGACATCGTATTTATCATGTTGATCTTTTTTATTGTTACCAGTTCTTTTGTTCGAGAGTCTGGAGTTGAGGTCAACCGTCCTCAAGCGGCAAACGCAACTAGCCAGCAAGATGCCAGTATTTTTATTGCCATTACCGATAGTAACCAAGTGTATATTGATAAACGTTTGGTAGATTCTGAACGCGTACAAGCGACATTAGAGAATCTATTAATCGATAAACCTGACGCTTCTGTGGTCATTCAAGCGGATAAATTTGCGTTTAACGGAACGGTAGTGGAAGTGATGGACGGGGTGAAAGGGGCTGGTATTGAAAAAATTGCCCTTGCCACTACGGCAAAATAGAGACAATAAATGAAACGACTATTTATTGCTCTGCCCATAGCGCTGTTGCTGACGGTATTTGTGTTTGGTTTTATGACTTGGCTAGTGAATTTAGGTAAAACGCCTTTGCAGGTGACTAAGCCATTATTGAGTTTTGATATTGTGCAAGTGGAGCAAGAGAGCCAAGTGCAACGACGTCAAAGACAGTTGCCGGAACCGCCACCAAAGCAGGTACAGCCTCCCAAAATGAAATCCAGTCATTCCAGTAATGTTTCGAGTACACCAATGGCATTAAGTCATTTTGAACTGCCACAAGTGTCCATTGATACCTCGGTCTTAGGCCTTGCTATCTCAGCTCCTGGACCTTTGAGTATTGGGCAAAATCAACAGGCGATGCCTCTGAGTCGAGTAGAACCTAGGTATCCTGCACGGGCACTGAGCCGAAAAATAGAAGGGTTTGTGGTGATGAGCTTTACGATCAACCCAAACGGCAGGCCAACGGATATTCAAATAGAGCAGAGCCAACCTAAGCGAATTTTTGACAGAGAGGCAAAAAGAGCCCTTCAGCGTTGGAAGTATCAACCACTTATCGTGGACGGAAAGGCCACGGCAAGAAAAGGGCAGACGTTAAAGTTGGAGTTTAAACTGCAATAATGACACATTTAGCGATTATTTTAAGTTTGGTGTTTAGTGTGCTGTCGATGCAGGTTAATGCTCAAGAGCTAAGCCGTTCGGTAGCCAGTAAAGTTCACCAAGCCTATGAATTACAAAGTAAAGATAACAATGCCACCGCGATACAGATCTTAGAAAAAATCCGAGGCAGACACGCCTATGACACCGCTGTTGTACAAAGGATGCTGGGTATTTTATATTGGCAACAGAAACAAAATATCCAAGCAGAAGAGGCATTATTTCAAGCGGTAAAGGTGAATGGGCTGCCCATTGAGCAACAAATAGAAACGCAACGTATGCTGGGTGATATTCAGTTATCTAATGGGCACACAGACAAAGCGTTAATGACATATCAGCAGGTGATTGCACAAAATAATCAGCATAAGGTTCTTGATGCTAAAAGTATCCAGTCAATTTGGCTACGCATTGCGCAAGGTCATTACCGACAGCAACAATGGCAGGAGGTTACCACTGCTATCGGTGGTTATCACAGCAGTGGCGGTAAAGTGACGGTACCTGTGCTTAATTTACAGTTGGGTGCGCAGTTATCATTACAGCGTTGGCATAGCGCGCTAAAATCGACACTTATGTTAAGAGGTTTCGAGCCCAAGCAATCACGCTGGTGGTTACAAGCACTGAATTTGTATTTAAGGGTTGAGAATTTTCCACAAGCGTTAGCCACATTAAAGCAATACGAACGAGCAGGGTTTGCATTAAGTGATGCTCAATATCGATTAATGGCGCAATTGTATGCCAAGCAAAAAGTACCTCAGAAAGCGGCTGAAATTCTGCATCGATTAAATAAACAAGATAACCGTCAAGGCAAAGATCTCGCGATGGAAGCCCAATATTGGCAACAAGCAAGATATTGGTCACACGCTCTGCAAGCGTGGTCACGAGCAACGAGTCTGGACAGCCAGTATCGCTGGTCCTATATTCAGCTTTTGATGACAAATAAAAATTATCAGACCGCATTAGTGGAATTAGACAAAGTGACAAGAAGTGCCAGAAGAGAGCTTAGTCGTGTGAATGCCTATTATCATTTAGGCAAGTTTCCGCAAGCACTGCACTATGCGCAAAAGGCCAATCAAATCAAAACCAGTGAAAGTACGTTAAGTTGGATACGCTATCTCAATCAACTAACACAGCCCTAGTCAGTACCAACGTATTTTCGCAGCTGAATTGAACACTATTTGCCGGACAGCCATAGTTAAAACCTAGAAGGCGATTGTTTTGCGGAGCACTGTTTAGTGGACAGCCATGACTATTTTCTAGACAGCCATAGTTAAAATCTAAAAGGCGGTTGTTTTGTGGATCACTGTTTAATGGACAGCCATAGTTAACATCTAGAAATGAACGTCAAAGTTGCATTTAACCATAAAATATCGCACCATCTACCCATGAAACATTTGCTCAATAAAGAATATAATTAATGAATAATGACGCTGATATCATCACAAGCCTAGAAGAGTTAGAAGCTTTCTTAATTGCGGTAGAAGATGGCGGTTTTAGCCTCACCAACATCTCAGGCATCGCCCTAGCCACAAGCAACAAAGACGGACGTCGCTTTGTCGCAGTATTAGATGATCAACATAAACTACTCATGTCCCGCTGGGTAACGGAAGATGTCTTCCAAACAGGACAAGATCTAGTAAGACGTGGCCCAAAACGTAAAAACCACTAACCCCAAATCATACCCGTGCCCAAAGCACAGGTATGCCCCCCAAACATGCCCCCCATGTTATGCCCCAAACATGCCACCCATGTTAAATCGTATGTTTCGTACAATCGACTAAACTAAATGGAGTATTTGAATGAAGGAGCAACCCAATGCCTCGCCCTCGAAGAACTCAAATTAGTCTTGAAGATACGCCTTATTATCATTGCTGCAGTCGCGTTGTCAGGCGCGCGTACCTTTGTGGCGACGATACTTACTCCGGGAAAAATTACGACCATAGACGTGGTTGGGTTGAATCATTATTACTAAAACTCACATCAGTATTTGCCATCGATGTTGCCGCTTTTGCTATTATGTCCAATCACTTACATGTGGTGTTACACGTTGATATTGAGGCCGCCAACGACTGGAGTGACAGAGAAGTACTTGAGCAATGGCATCAAATATTTAAAGGCGATGAACTCACTCATCGCTTTGTTAAAGGGCATTTACTGCCCCCTGCAGATACCGCAATATTGCAGCATAGGATTGCTACTTATCGAAGTCGTCTTTGTGATATCAGCTGGTTTATGCGTTGTCTCAATGAGCCCATCGCACGCCGGGCCAACCAAGAGGACAACTGCTCTGGCCGATTTTGGGAAGGACGATTTAAATCTCAAGCCTTGCTCGATGAAGCCGCGCTCATTACCTGCATGGCTTACGTAGATTTAAATCCAATTAGAGCCAAAATGGCCAAAACACTTGAGCAGTCAGAGCATACCAGCATTCAACTTCGCATTCGGGGTGCTTTAAGAGGAGAGCAACCTAAACGTTTACTGCCTTTTATAGAAAATGAACAGCACAATCAACCTAAGGGCGTGGCTTTTCCGCTAAGTGACTACTTACAACTCATTGATGAAACAGGGCGGTTAATTCGGGATGATAAGCGTGGCGCTATCAGTACTGGTAGTCAGGATTTACTAGTAAAAATGAATATTGCCCCCGATAACTGGATGACACTTATCACTCAATTTGGCCACTTGTTCCATGGCCCTGTTGGGACACTTGAAGAACTGACATCTTACTGTGAGCATTTAGAAAAACGGCGACGGCATTTTGCAAATTGTTGCCGATACTTGAAAACCAGTTAATTGAAGCGTTAATTAACTTAAGAGCCCCCCAAAAATCCCCAATTTGGCTTTGGGCGAGTATTTATATGCAAAAATCCCATGATTTAATCTGATTAGAAGCGTTTGGCTAAAAAAATGCACTTATCCCCTTATTTTCATAGTTATATATTGTCTAAATAATTTTAATGCAGAGCAGAGTGGCACTTTGAGTCTTAAGTGCTTGTTTTAAAATGGGTGGCTCGATAATCTTTTGTGTTTAGTCGTTGGTTGGGGGAAAAATGCAACTGAAGAAGGTTGATAAGCGGGTGTACCGTTCTCGTTTAAATGTGGTGATTGTTGCTTGTGTTGGGTGTCTTGCTATATTGAGTTTGAGTATTTCTCAGGTATTAATTCAGATATTTCCATCGGGGGAGGGGACTCATTTCCATTGGAACCTTCTTGGTGTTGTGGTGGCCGCGGGAATTTTAGGCCTTACTTTAATGAGATTGAAAACGCATTCATTGATGGTTGAAGTGGCTTATGTATGGGACTTAAAGCAGGCACTAAATCTGATTTATAGGAAGAATAGAAAGCTACTGCTTGCTGCAAAACAAGGTAATAAAGAAGCCATGTTAGCGCTTCAATTTAGTTACGAAGGTTCTAGGCAGTTATGGACACTAGATGATAATACCATCACCATGGACAGTTTAAACCAAGCACAGTTACAACTTGATGAATGGGTTGAACTGTATGGGGTGCAATTAGATATAACGCAATATCAATCTGAAATACTGAAAAAGTTCTAAATTTAATGTTGTTGTCGATAAACCTATAGTAAGGTTAAATACACATCATTAATAATGTAACACTTTATTAGTTTATTAACTTTAATGTATGTTAATTACAATATAAGCCTTTGTTTTTATTCATTATGCAAATTTATTTGCATATGCAATGCATTATTATGTGTATTTGTGTGAAATAGGGTTAACTGTTATTATTCTTAGTGCAGAATTTGCTGCACTATCTAAACGGAGGACAGTTCTGTTGTTTTTCTCGATGAAGAGAAATTTGGAAACGCAACCTAATTTTTATATATATGGATGATAAAAATAAGAAGTACAGTATAGACACTACGGATTATGAAGTAGGTCAAGACAATATTCAAAAATGGGGTTTCGATATACACAACCCCGTATTCGGAACTAGCGCCGCCCTCATTATAATTACCCTCATTAGCCTTCTTCTCGTTGGCCCATCAACTGCTTTAAATACATTAAACTCACTTAAAAATAACATTATTGAACAGTTTGATTTGTTCTTTATGTGGTCAACAAACTTCTTTTTAGTCTTTGCTTTCCTGCTAGTGATTTCGCCATTTGCCAAGATCCGCATTGGCGGAAAGAACGCCAAACCTGAGCATAGTACGCTATCGTGGATAGCGATGTTGTTTGCCGCTGGTATGGGGATCGGTCTGTTATTTTGGGGCGTTGCAGAGCCTGTTGCGTATTTTACGGATTGGTATGGAACGCCATTAAATGTAGAAGCCTATAGTACAGAAGCTAAGTCTCTCGCTCTTGGTGCCACCATATTTCATTGGGGTTTGCACGGCTGGACTATTTACGCGGTAGTGGCACTTTCACTGGCCTTTTTTACATACAACAAAGGGCTTCCTCTATCCATAAGATCGACTTTTTATCCCATCTTTGGTGATCGCGCATGGGGTTGGATGGGGCACATCATTGATATTTTGGCTGTTTTATCAACCTTGTTCGGTCTCGCGACTTCGTTAGGTCTCGGTGCTCAACAAGCTACCAGTGGCTTTAATCATGTGTTTGGTCTAAATGGTGGCATCGGAACCCAACTTGCAATTATCGGTTTCGTCACCTTTCTTGCGTCGCTCTCTGTTATGCGAGGTTTAGATGGCGGTGTGAAAGTACTTAGTAATATCAATATGATAGCTGCATTTATGTTGCTAATATTTATTACTATTGTCGGTTGGAACTCAGTATTACCATCCCTATGGGATACCATTTCTGGTTATGCGACTAATTTTATTCAATTGAGCCTGCCTACCGATAGAGAAGACGGTGTTTGGATGCACGCATGGACCGTTTTTTATTGGGCATGGTGGATTTCTTGGTCACCATTTGTAGGTATGTTTATCGCTCGTATTTCTAAAGGTCGAACCGTGCGTGAGTTTTTAATTGCCGTTATCTTTATCCCAACATTGGTGACCTTAGTTTGGATGTCGGTATTTGGCGGTATTGCGATTGATCAGGTCATTCATAAAGTCGGTCTCCTTGGAATAAATGGCTTAACTGATATTTCATTAAGTTTGTTCTATGTTTACGATGCGATGCCATTTAGTTCCATACTTTCAATACTATCCGTAGTATTAATTTTGATCTTTTTCGTTACCTCTGCAGATTCAGGATCTTTGGTTATCGATAGCATTACCGCTGGCGGTAAAGTGGATGCACCAGTGCCTCAGCGTGTATTTTGGACCTGTATTGGTGGTTCTATTGCCGCAGTCATGCTCTGGATTGGAGGGAAAGATGCGCTCCAAGCCTTGCAATCGGGGGTGGTTGCAACAGCACTTCCCTTTGCTGTCGTACTACTCACTATGTGTGTGAGTTTAGTTCGAGGCTTGCTGACTGAGTTGCCTAGCTACAAAAAAGAGCAACTACAAGCGCAATAACTTTCGATTATAAAATAAGAATTAAGCCCGTAGCGTACAGTGTTTGATACCATTGGCCACGGGCTTTTTAATAAGCTAAAGAAAGAGAGTTATTCATGTTTTGTAGTTGTATTTTTGTGTTATGAATAGAATTACTTCACTAAAATATTCGTCTTCTATATAGGTGATAATCCTGTTAAGTACCTCACTGTTGTCATGTATGCTGATGAGTAAAAATAAGGTATTTAATCCATCCTCACTTAACCCTCATGAAATAATATACCAGCAATGACAGGTAGCTCTAATTATCTGTAGATTTTCTATAATATTATTCATAATTATAGAGGGTATATGCTGTAATAATGTATAGTCACCAAAATAAATATGTTAATGGTTAGGATAAATAGCGGGTATAAAATTTCCTAGGCATAACATAAGTCCATTTAACCTTACTTAATTATAATTAAGATAGGGGGGTTATATATAAATCATGTACAGAACAATTCCTTGAAATAAGAATGATATGTTGTAACATAGCTGGCGATTATAGTTTAAATTAATGTATTATGGAATTTCATGAATAATGTTCGCTTAGTCCCTCCCGAATTCAACTCCGAAGTGCGACATTCTTAATATTCAAGTAGCCTCCATCATTTCTCTAAAAATGACAGCAGGTTGCTTGAACCCTAAACACTTTTTTGGACGATAATTAATTCGTTGTTGCGCCCTTTCAATATCATCATCACTGACCGTTCGTAGATCTGTTCCTTTCTTTACGTACTGTCTCAACAGGCCGTTAGCATTTTCATTCGCTCCTCGTTCACAAGAGCTGTAAGGGTGTGCGAAGTACACATCGGTTTCTAATGCCTGTGCTATTTCTTCATGACCTGCAAACTCACGACCATTATCTGCGGTAATAGTATGAACTAACGCTTTATAAGGCATCAGCATTGCTATGGTTGCGTTAGTCACGTCTTTTGCTGACTTAGAGGGCACTTTCTGTGTCAGATAAAAACGCGTTTGACGCTCTAAGAGAGTGACAATTGCCCCCGTTCCATGCTTGCCTAAGACCGTATCAATTTCCCAGTCACCAAAGCGTTCACGACTATCAACAATGTCAGGCCTTTCATCTATTGAAACTGCGTTTTTGATTGCAGGTGCTTTCTCTGTCTTGCCCCGTCGATACCGCTTATGGCCTTGGCGCAAGTGCTTAAATAGCTTTCCACCTTGTCGCTTATTACGAGCGACGAATCGGTAAATCCACTCATGGCTCACTTTAGCCCCTGCGCGGGTTAAGACATTAGATATTTGCTCTGGACTCCAATCGATAGACAACAGAACCTCAATAAAATCTATACGCGATTGAGGTACTTGATACTTACGGGCTTGCCGTCGTTTTTCTATTGATTGATGATGTGCTTTGTCTGGCCGATATTGTTCTTTCTTGCTACATCGTTTCAGCTCTCGATAAACGGTTGAGCGATGGCATTTAACTGTCTTAGCAATTTCAGATATTGAAATTCCCCGTTCCAAAAGGGCAGAAATTTGATATCTTCTTCCCTCGGTCAACTGCTGATAATTCATAGTAGTACTGCTTGTTTCTTTGGCGAGAAGAGCGTACCACTTTCGGCAGTTGGCTTCCTCTTCTATGCCTTTCCATGAATGTCGCAGTTATTATCTGAAATCGGGCTTTAGCTGCTGCTTTTTTTTCTTTGACTGTATTTGCTGCGCAAAGTACAGATGAAGTTATGGTTGTTACTGCAACCTCTTATAAAACGAAAGTCTCTGAAGCACCAGCAAGTGTTTCTATTATTACGAAAGAAGAATTGGCGTTAATGCCATATCAAAATTTAGCTGATGCGCTTGTAACGACCTCCGGCGTTAATATTGCTGATATAGGGCAAGGGCGTCAGGGTATTGAGATTCGAGGAATGGATGTTTCACAAAGCTTGATACTAATTGATGGTCGTCGTATTAGTCGTGCTTCAGATATGCTAGGTCACTCCAATTTCGAACTGCAAAATATCCCGGTTTCTGATATTGAGCGTATTGAAGTCATTAAAGGTCCTATGTCTGCACTTTATGGTTCGGATGCCCTGGGCGGTGTGGTTAATGTGATTACAAAACCAAAATCCAACGAGTGGTCAGGCAGTGTTCGCGGTGGTGGGTCAACTGCGATGGACAAAGACGGCAATACTGGAAATATTGAAGTTAGTGCCTCAGGTGCTCTTATCGACGACACTGTTTTGATGAAAGTGACGACTGGGCATGCTTATCAAGGTCTGATTGAAAACCGTAACCATGAAAATGAAACCGATATTGCTGGTAATCGCAATACATTTGTAGATGTTGAGTTACAAACTATCATAAGCCCGCAGCAAGAAGTGGATGTCTATACTCGCGTTGCACAAACAGATAGTTGGTATGACTCAAATGATGATGCCACGGGTAATAAAATCCGCAGTACCACAACTTACGATACCTTTGAATATGGCGTGACACATTCTGGTTACTGGGACTTTGCTGATACTCAACTGCGCGTGTATGGCTCTCGAGTATCTCAAACCAATGAAAAATCAATCGGTGTCCCCAACGATCCTAATGATGTAGATGAAGACATTGTTGATGGCTACATTCAATTTTTTGCTTTCGATATTCATCACGTAACACTGGGTGGCCAATGGAGTGAGCAGCGCCTTGATAGTGTTGACATTACCACAGGTGGCGGTTCGGCAAACCAAGGTGCGCTATTTTTACAAGATGATATAAGCCTAACGGATGAGTGGTCTCTGCTATTAGGTGGCCGCTATGACAATCATGCTGATTTTGGTAGCCATTTCTCTCCTCGTGCATATTTAGTGTATAAACCAACACAAAATTGGACTTTAAAAGGTGGATACGGTGAAGGTTTCAAAGCCCCAACCATTAAGCAATCCTCTCCAGAATACTACAGTACTGCTGTTGGTCGACCATTTGATCTTAAAGGCAATGCAGACTTAAAGCCGGAAGTGAATCAGTCGTATGAAATTTCGGCAGCGTATAATACTGAACGCTGGGGAAGTGCGGTTACATTGTTTCAAAATAATGTAGAAAATCTTATTGATTTGAAATGTATTACAAGCTGTGGTCGCCCTGTTGCAGGTTTAACAATATATCAATACTTCAATATTAATGAAGCTGAAATCAAAGGTATTGAATGGTCTGGTAATGTCACCTTATCTCCTGCTTGGTACGTAAATATGAACTTGACCCTGCTGGATACAGAAGATAAATCAACAGGTGAAGTCATTGAGAACAAGCCAAAATCACAAGCTTATTTAGCCATTAATTGGAAAACTACAGAGCAGTTAACCACTCAAGTCAGTATGCGCCACATAGGCTCTCAAAGTGACGAAGGTGAAAAGTTACCGGCATACCAAGTTTATGATTTTTCTGCAAACTACAGCTTAAAGAGCTTTGATATATCTATGGGTGTCTCAAATTTACTTGATACCTACTTAGAAGATGAATCGCCGTTTTTCACTTATGCAATCCAACCTCGCCAAGTATACCTAAACGGTACTTACAGGTATTAATGGATGTATAAATTTATCAACAAAGCAGCCATGATTATTGGCTGCTTTTTACTGTTTTTGTCAACGCCTGCTTTAGCAACAAAAGTCGCTATAGTGCATACGGATTTTGTCTCTCATACCAAAATAGAGCGCCTTAAACAATATGCTAACAATCAACAAGTTGAATTGGTTAGCTACACTCCAGCGGAATACAATGTTGGCCTGTTAAGTGATGTTGATTTAGTGGTATTAGATACCCCTCGTAGACCCGATCGTCAAAGGTTGATGGAGATTGTTTCATCCATTCCTGAGACTAAACGTTGGGTAATGCTGGGTGGGGGGGCACCAAGTGCAAGCGATCAAATGGACACAGGATTTCATCGTATTCTCATGGGCTATTACCTCAATGGCACAGTGAATAATTATAATGCTTTTTTTGCTGCTATAGATGCGAAAAACAAGGGTAAATCACTTAAAAACTTACCCAAAGTCGAACATGTGCCCTCTCATGGTATCTATTACAATGAAGGGACCTTTGTTGATCTTAGTGCTTACCTAAAAGCAATTAAACACAGTAGCAATAGGCCACTAGTCGGTTTTGTTACTGCGCGAAACCAAATTACCAATCAAGAATTTGAACCGCTCGACCAACTTATTGAAGCAGCTAATAAAGCCAATATCACGCCTGTTATTTTCTACTTAGATAATGAAAATGGCTTAGATTGGCCATGGAATAACATCAAACCAACCATGCTAGTCAATATGACGCACTTGCAAAAAGGTGAACAGCGTAAGAGTGAACTGGCAAAGCTGAATGTGCCCATGATCCAAACTCTGCATTTTCGTAGTGGTAATCTTGATGACTGGCGAAATAGTGAGGTAGGAATCGACCAGCGCAGTGCCTCGGTAATGCTTTCTACTCCAGAGACCTGGGGGCTTATCGATCCATTGGTGATTTCTGCTGAAAGTGATGGTGATAAGCATTATATCCCTGAGCAATTAGATCTGCTGTTTGGACGCGCCCATTCCTATTATCGCCTGCAAACTAAAGCGACCCAGGATAAAACTTTAGCGGTGATGTTTTGGAATGCACCGGCAGGGGCTGAAAATATTTCAGCTTCAAACCTGAATATTCCCCTTAGTATTTCGAGCATTGCTAGCGGGTTACGTGAGGAAGGCTTTGATATCCCTGAGATTGAAGAGCAAAAAATTATTACTGATGCAAAAGAGTTGTTATCTGGTTATTACCAGCCACAAAAGCTCAAGCAACTGCTAGATAAGGGCTATGCCGTTGCTTTACCTTTGAGAGCCTATATTCGTTGGTATAAAACCATGCCGATGGAAACGCGCGCTTTTATCAATCAATGGTGGGGACACCCATTAAGTTATAAAGGGTTGCTGCAAGTGAACGGCGAGCCTGCCTTTGTCTTTCCTTTACTTAAACAAGGCAATCTGTGGTTGCTTCCACAGCCTCCTCGTTCCGGAAAAGTGGGTCATGCGATTCACGCAGTAAAAGAGCCACCCAATCATTTATACCTTGCGGCATACTTGTGGCTTCAACTGCAATATCAAGACAACAAGCTAGATGCATTAGTACACTTGGGCACTCATGGCACACAAGAATGGACACCGGGTAAATCCAGAGGTTTATCCAGAAATGATTTTCCGTTTTTAACGTTGGGCGATCTCCCTGTTTTATATCCATACATTCAAGATAATATCGCCGAGGCGATACAAGCTAAACGTCGTGGGCGTGCGACCATTATCAGTCATCAGACACCCACCTTTGGCCCTGCGGGGTTGTATGGGGAATACGTTGAGTTAAATCGTCTATTAGGAGATTACAAAGCAGCGCTTCCAGGTTCGGTTAAAGATGAAATTCAACGATCACTACGAGATAAAATACTCACATTGAATGTCCTTGATGATATGGGTGTCTCGATTAATCAGCAGGCAAGTAAGCTTGATAATCACTTTGACGATGTGTTGGATGAGCTTGAAGAACATATCGACAGGTTAGCTGCATCGTCTGTGCCATTGGGTTTGCATGTGTTTGGGCGGACAAAATCTCGAAAAGAGATTTTGTATACCATCATGCAGCAGCAAGGTGATGATTATCTAAATTTATTTATGGGTGTCTCAAATAACGCATCAAATAACGCAAGCTTAAATAACGTGGGTGTCTCGATTAATTCATTCAAATAACATGGGTGTCTCGATTAATTCAGCTGATTTCTGGAAGCAGTTTGAAGGTGGTTTAGATTCTCTTGAGCAGACTCAGCCTTATTTGTGGCTAAGCAAGACGCTTGAAGATCCTAGCCAGGTGGAACCGGTTCAAGAGGCCGTTGCAAAAAGCATGGTGATCTCTTATCAATCTCTGTCAAAGCCAGGTGAAATTGAGGCTCTGATTACCGGTATGAATGGCGGATTTATCAAAGCGGGCAGTGGCGGAGATCCATTGAAGAACCCTTCTACAACCAGTGGTACTAACTTGTTTGGCTTTGATCCAGCCAAGGTGCCAAGCTCTCAAGCCTATAACGCCGCAGAAAAAGAGCTACAAAACTTATTGGATGCGCATTTAGCGGAAAATGGACAATACCCGAAAAAAATCGCCTTTTCGCTATGGGCAGGAGAAACTCAGCGCCACTTTGGCATGCTAGAAGCGCAAGTATTACGCGCGCTGGGATTAAAGCCTGTTTGGGATCGAGGGGGGAATTTGCAGCGTCTAGAGATTATCCCAACAGCAGATCTGACTCATCCGCGTATTGATGTGGTCATTCAAGCCACCTCTGTCTATCGCGATCAATTTGATGGTTTCATGCTAAAGCTAAGTCATGCCATTGAACAACTTAGTCAGTTAGATGACGGTAACGCCATTGCTAAAAATAGCCAAAATCTCAGCGATAAGCTCAGAGATCTAGGTTATAGCAGCGAACGTGCATCCATGTTGTCGGCACTGCGCATTTTTAGTAATGAGCCGGGTGATTACGGTAGCGGAGTTAACCACCTTGCGGTTCAGTCTCAAGACTGGGAAGACGATGATGCCCTTGGTAAGCAATTTACCCATCGACTTCAGTACGCTTATGGCACCCAAGTATGGGGTGAAAAATTGGGTGACACCAATTTATTTGAGTCTCAGTTAGCTTCTGTTGATGCGGCGGTTATGACTCGAACCAGTCGTCTGCACGGCTTGCTATCAACGGATCACCCTTTTGAATATCTCGGTGGCTTAGCTGCTGCTGTACGTCGAGCATCTGGTCAAGATCCTTCTTTGTATATTAATGATTTAAGAGAGTCTAACAGTCGCACGGTCTCTGCTGGTAAGTTTATTGCCGAAGAGCTCAATGCCCGCTACATGAACCCCGTTTGGATCAAAGCGATGCAAAAGGAAGGCTATGCTGGCGCACTTAACATGCTTGATATCACTAATAATTTATTTGGCTGGCAGGCAACAGCGCCTGAAACGGTCGGTGATTATCAGTGGGAGGCATTAAGTGAAGTGTATATTGATGATAAGCACGATCTTGGGATTAATGAGTGGTTTGAGCAACACCAGCCTGCCGCCCAAATGCAAATCATTGAACGTATGTTAGAAGCGGTGCGTAAAGGCTATTGGGAAGCTGATGAGGCAAGGTTAAAAGCACTACTTGAGCGACACCAGCAACTTGAGTCAATGGTGGATTATCATCAAACCCATAACGTGACCGCTGAGTTTATTGAGCAGACCGCCACAGGCTTTGGTCTTTCCGGTATGGCAGGTCAAGCACCGACTATTTCAGGCAATGTGATGCAAGAAATTCCAGCCTATGAAGAACCCTCCATGAGTGACAAAAAGATGTTGTTCCTCATCATTATTATCTTTGTCTGCATGGCCTTTGGGGCTGTGCGACAACACTTTATATATCGAGATTTAAAATGAACCAGTTAGAAAGCCTAATTTACCAATTTGCCAGCTTATTCATGCAGCCTATTATGGTGCTGGTGATTATTATTGCCGTTTATTCGCTCTATAGCGTTGGACGCTTTGGCATGGAATTTATTCAACGTCAGCGATCCAGTTATGTGCCAGTATTACATCGTTATGCTCAGGCGAAAAATGTCTATCAAGGTGATCAGCTAGAGCTTTGGATTATCAAGCAGTTAGAACCATTGCGTATTGTAAGTCGTTCTGGGCCTATGCTCGGTATTGTCACGACCATGATAGCCATTGGTCCTGCATTAGTTGCCATGGGAGAAGGGGCAATTGATAAGGTGGCACAAGAAATGATCGTCGCATTTTCCGCATCGATTCTCGCGCTTATTGCCGCCAGTATTACCTTTAGCATTATGACGATTCGTCGTCGCTGGATGCTTGAAGATATGTGCGCGATTGAGATCAAGGAGCAGCAGTAATGCGTTTCCTAGAATCTGATGATGCCGATGATCCCATCTTATCGATAATCAATATGGTGGATCTGTTTGCCATTATTATGGCATTTTTAATGATATTGAACGTAACAAGTAGCCAACTACCTGACAATTCAGTATTAATTGAAAATCCCGGGCAAGATAACATGAAAATCACCATTAAAGATGGTGAAACCATGACCCGCTATGAAACTTCTGACGAAATTGGAGAAGGGGTAGGTAGCCTCGCTGGGCAAACCTACATGCTAGATGATGGGAGACTCATTTACGTGCCCGCAGATAAAAAGTAGTTAATGTGGCCTATGCCGTTCTTATAATCATTTGCTTACGCCAAACGGTATAACAAGTACTCTACTCTTTATTAAGCGAAAAAATAAGCCCGTGATGACATCATCTACGGGCTTGTTCATATATAAGTAGCTGTTAGAAAAGCGTAATTACTGTTAATTCACTTTCAATTTTTGATAATACTCTTCATATAAAACATTGGCATCACCAACCGAATCTTGCCAAACACCGTTATCTAGCGCCTCTTTCGGCGGGTAAATATTAGGATCTTCAGCGAACGCTTTAGGTAATAAGGCCTGAGCGCTAGCAACGGGTGTAGGGTAACCAATTTCTAATGCAATTTTGGCCGCATTTTCAGGGCGCAGAAGGAAATCGATCATCATGTGCGCCGCTTTTGTATTTTTCGCGCCACTTGGAATCGCTAGGCTATCCATCCATAAAATAGTGCCTTTTTTCGGCCATACTATATGGATAGGTGCTCCTTCTTGGCGGGCCATATAAGCGGAACCATTCCACAGCATACCTAATGACACTTCTCCCGCCATATAAGGGTTAGCAGGAAAATCAGAGTTAAATAGCAATACATTAGGCATTAGCTTTTTGAGCTCTTCATAAGCGGCTTTAATTTCATCAGGGTTGGTAGTGTTAGGTGAATAACCCAATTTAGATAACGCAATGTGGAAGACTTCGCGGGTGTCATCAATCAGCATTAGCTGACCTTGCCACTTTTTATCCCACAGATCGCTCCATTGGCTGATAGAGGATTTATCTATCATGTCGGTATTCACCCCAATGCCGGTTGCGCCCCAAATATATGGGATAGAGTAACTGTTATTAGGATCGAATGGCTTATTGAGAAAGTTAGGATCAAGATCGGCAAAATGTTTTAGCTGTGTTTTGTCAATTTTTTGCAACATGCCTTCTTTACGCATTTTAGAAACGAAGTAAGTCGAAGGCACAATCAAATCATAGCCTGAACCTTGCGTCTTGAGTTTAGCGTACATGCTCTCGTTAGATTCATAGGTAGAATAAATTACCTTGATACCAGTCTCTTTAGTGAAGTCTTTTAGCACTTGATCTGGGATATATTCTGACCAGTTATAAAAATACAGTTCTTTTTCCGCCGACCATGCGGATAGGGAGAACAGTGTCGCTATTAAAAGGGCGCTCGCATACAGTTTACGTTTCATCACATTTCCATATTTTAGTTACTTCATCGCTTTCATAATAAAGCTTGAATGAACGAGAGTAGTTAACCTGCAGATGGTTATGATCCGCAGGAGGGGAACTTATTTATTTTAGACTATTTCACTTTTTCTCGCGCAATAAGCTGCGAAATTATCACCAAAATTAATGACACAATCAGCATCGAGGTCGCCAGTGCATTAACCTCAGGAGAGATACCCACTTTTACCATTGAGTAGATTTTTAAAGGCAATATCTCATAAGCTGGGCCTGTGACAAAGGAGCTGATAATGACGTCATCTAATGACAGGGTGAAGCTCAATAACCAACCTGCGGCTACCGCTGGCATCGCCAGAGGTAAGATGATTTTTTTCAATATGGTCCATTCACCAGCGCCTAAGTCTTTGGCCGCTTCTAACATCTTGACGTTAAAGCCATTTAAGCGGCTGTAAACGGTGACAACAACAAATGGCAAACAAAATGTAATGTGCGCTATCAATAAAGTGAAAAATCCCAATTGCGCGCCAATAACCAGAAACAGCGCCAGTAAAGAGATGGCCATAACAATATCAGGGGACATCATCACTACAAACAACATGCCATTGACCGCTTTCTTGCCTTTAAATTGATAGCGAAACAGAGCTACTGCGGTGAGGCTACCTATTAAGGTGGCAGCGGTTGCAGAGAACACGGCAATATTGAGAGAGTGCCACGCGGCCTGCATTAAGCTGTCATTATTTACCAAGCTTTCATACCATTTAGTGGTAAATCCGCCCCATTTCATGCCAAATTTATTGGCATTGAAGGAGTTGGCAATTAGCACAATGATGGGCAGGTACAAAAATGCGTACACTAAACTCATAAAGCTAAATCTAACTGTGCGTCCCATTAGTCCAGCTCCCCTTTTCTATTTAATAGCTTACCTGCTCGATAGTAGGCGTAGAGCATAATCGCCATCACTAAAGTTAACGCTATGCTAGTGGCTGCACCAAAAGGCCAGTCGCGGGAGTTGAGCACTTGGCTTTTGATGACATTACCAATGAGCAGATTTTTAGCCCCGCCCAAAAGGTCGGCCACATAAAACATCCCTAGGGCTGGTAATAACACCAACAAGCATCCGCCAATGATGCCAGGCATGGTCAGTGGCAGTATGACTTTAGTAAAGATGCGCAGTTTATTTGCCCCTAAATCTTTGGCCGCCTCAATATAGGTTCTATCTAACTTTTCGATAGCGGAATAAAGGGGGAGAATCATAAATGGCAGCAAAATATAGACCAAGCCAATCATCACCGCTGTTTCGGTGTACATAATTCGCATTGGTTTGTCGATAATATCTAAGGCCATTAACGACTTATTAAAGATGCCTTGAGTGCCAAGGACAATTTTTAAACCATAGGTTCTAATTAAGGAGTTAGTCCAAAAAGGTACAATCACCAAAAACAGCATTAATGGTCGCCACTTTGTGGGCATTTTGCTAACAATATAGGCAAAAGGGTAGCCGATAATGAGGCAAAGCATGGTCGCGATGCTGGCCATATAAAATGAATGCCACAGCACTTTGGCATACAAAGGATCAATCAGCCGAGCATAGTTATCGAAAGTGAAAGTCAGTTCGATAAGATTCGCATCATCACGAGTTAAAAAGCTGGTGGCAATGATCATTAGGTTAGGCACTAAAACAAACAGTGTTAACCAACAAACAATGACGGCAATGATGACGTTTTGCAGATTAAATCTCTTGTTCATCACGCAATACGACCTCCCAACTTTCCACCCAAGTAATGGCCACTTTTTGCCCTAAGGAGTGGTCAACGTCTGGGTCGTCTTCGTTAAAAAACTCACTGATCATTACTTTTAACCCAGATTCAAGTTCAATGACGGAATCTAAGGTCATGCCTTTATAGGTGCGCTCAATAACATGCCCTACAATGCCTTTTTGCTCCGACTCCTTAATCTCTTTTAGTCTCAGATCTTCTGGTCGCAGCAGTACTTGCAGTTTTTCTCCGCAGCGAATGGCCTGATCAAAATAGATAACAGAATCAATGCCTTCAATAGTTACGTTGATGCGCTTGTCATCAATGCGTTGTTTTGCCAACGCTTCAAACACATTAATTTCACCTATAAAACGTGCGACGAATAAGTTTTTAGGCTCTTCGTAAATTTCACGAGGCGTGCCGTCTTGTTCTATAACCCCATCTCGCATCACGATAATGCGGTCTGACATAGAGAGGGCTTCTTCTTGATCGTGAGTAACAAAAATAAAGGTAATGCCCAATTGACGTTGCAGTTGCTTGAGCTCTATCTGCATTTGCTTTCTTAGCTTGTAATCTAAAGCAGATAAAGATTCGTCCAGTAATAACACTTTAGGTTTGTTCACTACAGCGCGAGCAATAGCGACACGCTGTTGCTGACCACCGGAAAGCTGACTAGGTTTGCGCTGACTCATCGAGCCTAAGCGCACCATTTGCAGTGCTTCCATCACCCTAGGTTCAATATCCGCCTCAGGTACTTTTTGCATGCGCAAGCCGAAAGCCACATTTTCAAATACACTCATATGAGGGAATAAAGCATAACTTTGAAAGACAGTGTTGACGTGTCTATGCTCGGCAGGAATGTTGGTAACATCTTGGTTATCAAGAACAATATTGCCACTATCCACGTTTTCAAACCCTGCAATCATACGCAGCACTGTGGTTTTGCCACATCCTGAAGGCCCAAGAATGGTAAGAAATTCACCATGATTGACGTCTAAATTGAGGTTGCTAATAATCTCTTTGCCATCAAAACTTTTGCTTACTCCAGTTAAACGAATAACGGGCGGTTTAGTGGGTTGTTGTGCGTTCAACGTTATGTTCTCTCCAAACGATGGGATCTAGTGGTTAACGGTAACAGGCCAAATACTCATTTATCCCTTTCAGCCATTTTCTGCATCTAGGATGTCATGGGCATTGGAAGATTATAGGTGATTGTAAGAAAATCGACTTGTAACAAAACAAATAGATTAAATTTATGTGTCTATATGCCTATGATTTGGCAGTACTTAAATGAGTAATTGGTATTAAGGAGGGAAGAGTAACGAAAGAACGCACAATTATCAATTTCGGCACCTTAGATATCAAAATAACAGTCTGTGCTCAATGGATTAAAATAGGCTTCATATTACCAATATGAACCCATTAATTACCGGGTTTTGCGGATTTACGTCAATCGCCATAGCACCCATTTGATGACATTTTACTGAACATACAGCGTTGTGTCGTAGTGCTATCGTTGGCCAAATTCTATAACTGTATTTGCCATTGGGATTTTACCACTATGAACAATCATACCCGCCTGCTTATTGCCTTAGCGCCCCTAACTCTTGGGGCTTGTGCCTCGATGTTTCCTAAAAGTGGTGTGCTTGAAACTCAGTTTGATAATGGGGCGTTCCAGTCTAGCTATACCTATGTCAATAATCATATTGATGGTAAATGCAAAGTCTCCACCACGGATAATCCGCGTAATACAGAGATTTATGAGGGGACGTGTAAGCGTCCGGTACCTGAAGGATTTACTGGGGTAAAAAACCGTTATCAGCTAGGTAAAGTGATTCAGCGTTCTGAGTTTGTCGATGGCCTTAACAGTGGCACGAATACTTTGCTTTATCCCGACGGCTCAACAAAAGCGGTATATCAGGTTGTGGATGGTAAAAAGTCAGGGGACTGCACCACTTATGATGAGCGAGGCAATATAACCTCACAAGGGGTATGTTCAGTTAAAGGATTTGTCGGCAAACAGAACACTTGGTATGACTCAGGAACGCAAGCATCAGAAGTTGAAGTACTAATAGATGGGACGATTACACAAGAAACCCATTGGTATGAAGATGGTCAAAAATCTCAATACATTATCAATGATGAAGCTAAAGCAAACGCCTATGTAGAACAACATAATTTAATCTCAGTTTCAATCATGAGTCACTCTATTGAGCAACAATGGGATGAGAATGGAAACTTAATTAAAGAAGGTGTAAATAGTCTGGAAGGATTTAGTGGTTATTATTATGAATTTTATCCTAGCGGTAATTTGAAAAGTAAACGCCAGGTTTTCCACATATTATTAGCAGAGGACGAGACTGACTGGACACATACTACGTATTTCGATAATCCGAATCACACTATTAAAATTAAATATATTGCCGATCAAAAGATGGTAAATATCGCTAAACTTAAAGGTGAAACCAAAATATTTTTTGAAAATGGTAAGTTACAATGCCGTATAAATGCCTCATTGACTGAAGATTTCAAACATTATAAAGAAAGCTACGTTTGTTACCACCCTAACGGTCATAAAAGTGCTGAGTTTACTCAGGTTGATAGTAAACAAACTGGCGTTGAGAATATGTGGTGGCCAAACGGCATTAAGAAGTCTGCTATCACCTATGCTAATGGATTGGAAAGTGGTGTCTGCAATGGTTGGGATGATAAGGGACACAAAGTGTTAACCGGTTCTTTTCGTATTGTTGATGATAAATCCGTATTTACAGGTAAGACATTCTTCCCAAATAATGATGGAGATACAATATCTAGAACCATTATCGATGATAAGAGTCACGGTTTAGTGTTTGTTTTGAATAAGAAAAGTAAAAAATTAAAATATACGGCATTGTTCAGTCATGATTCACTATTACTGCAAAACCTTAATAGTAAAGCCATCCCTCACCGAAATAAACTTGGTGAAAGAATGTATGGATTTGGCACTTTTAAAGATCAATATGCATTTTCTGTTAATGACATGAATATCCATAATGTCACTGTGAATTATGCTCTTATTACACTTAGTAAAAACAATCAGCAACACCTTTATTTAGGATTTGAAAGTTTAGATAGAGATATCTGTAAAACGGCTGATGAGTTACCACACGCCATCAATATTAATGGACAGAACATAAAAGTGAATACTTGGTGTGCTAAAGATTCTTTAGATGGCATTCATCATTATGCTTACGTCACGCCATCCACACCAGCAGGTGTTAAGTACGTATTAAAAGCCTTTAATCAGAAAAAGAGCATCCACATGAATTATTGGGGCATGAAAACTGAGATCAGTGCTCACGGCTTTAGCAAAGCTTGGAAATCCAGTGGTGGTGATGCGTTGTAATTGAGTGTGTTAAAGAGCCACCATGAAAATTATCATAAACTGGGTTATGGTAGTGCCAGTAATAGCGACCGACCCAACAGTGGGCTAACCCAAGGTTTTTATGATGAATTATCAATTAGAAGTGGATCTGCATACCCATACTTTAGCCAGTGATCATGCCTATAGCACTTTGCATGATTATGTTCGTGAAGCGCCAAAACGAGGGATTCGTTTGTTTGCTAATACCGATCACGGTCCTGAGATGGAAGACGCGCCACACCGCTGGCATTTTGTAAATAGTTTAACCTTTCCTCGTGTTGCCGATGGTGTGGGCATATTGCGCGGTATAGAGAGCAATATTAAAGATCTAGCAGGGAATATTGATATTGATGAAGCGACTCGGGCCAGTTTAGACATTATTTTAACTGGATTTCATCCACCCGTATTTGCGCCACAAGATATTGATGCCAATACAGAAGCGATGAGTAACGTAATCAAAAGCGGTAAGATCCATGTTGTGACTCACCCCGGTAATACTCGCTTTCCCATCCATATAGAGCAGATTGTAAAATTGGCTGCGCAGCAGAATGTAGCGCTTGAGATTAACAACAGTTCATTCTTATATTCTAGAAAAGGCTGTTTTGCTAACTGTCTGAAAATTGCGCAATTGGCTAAAAAATATGATGCGCCACTCAGTGTTGGCTCTGATGCGCATAATGCTTGGGATCTTGGACGTTTTGATAAAGCGAAAGCGTTGATCACTGAGGTGGAATACCCTGCAGAGCGTATTATAAACAATACGGTTGAGTCGGTATTTGCCTACTTGGCAACGAAAGGCATTGATATTGCCCATGAATTTGAACTGTAGGTGTTTGCACATGAGAAAGGTTAAACAGGATGTTTAAAACAGTATCGGTCGCTTATGTCACTTTGCTGACGATTATTATGGGGTTTGCTTTGTTTTCTGGAGCGGTGGTAGCCCCAGTTATTTTTAATTCGGATGCTTTTCTTGGCGGTGCTCTTTTGAGTCGATTTCAAGAAGGTCTGTTGATGACTGAGGTGTTTAGGCGCCTATGTTATCCATTAGTGATAATGTGTCTGCTCTCTGTGATGTTTGAATTCGCTTATACCTTTAAGCGTAAACTGGATCTCATCGCTTTAATTTGCATGGTCTTAATGGTGTGCACAGGTTTGCTATTTGCCTTTTATTTTGTGCCACACATTATTCATATGCAAAATCAGGGTCCGCTTGTTACACAAACGGCGCAGTTTGCTTCTATTCACAAATTATCAGAAGTGTGCTTTAAAATTACGGTGCTTTCCGGTATTTGTTTGGCGATGCGACATGTGTTTAAACTAAGTAGAGGCTAATCCTCCGGATTTTTGAACCCTTAGATTTCGCCAAATGAAGCAAAATATGCGTAGTTAAAAATACAAAAGAGAGCATCACGCTCTCTTTTGTTTTAAGTACCTGTAGCTAGTGTTATTTATTTAGCTTAGCGCGACGGCGTAATACTACTGCGCCCGCCAGCAATATCAGCATCAACCCGTCTGTGCTACCACCGCTTGAGCCTTGTGCGTCATTGCCACCGTCTTGTGATTCATTATCACCGTTGTCATTGTCACCACTATCCGACTCGTCCCCAGAGTCATTATCCGAACCGTCCCCGGGACCATTATCAGGGGTATTGTCAGGGGTATTGTCACCGCCATCCTCTTCTGAATCATCCCCATCAATGTCAGCGTCATCTTGTGTAAATGCAAACACAATAATGGCTGGGTCGTGGTCAGAAGAACGGTAAGAATCGTTGTATTTTTGTAGGTCACCACTGTATTCGCTTGAGTACTCAAAGAGAGAGGACTCTACAGCATTAATAGGCCATACTTGCGCGTCAACCACATGCTCTTTTAGCTCAGCGTCTACTAAAATGTAATCCAGTGTGCCTAAAGTATCATTATAAGAGTAGCTGTAAGTGTTGGGATTCATCGCTTCGATAGCATCATGATAACCAAACGAACCTTCAATTAACGCCCCGTTATCCCCATGAAGCGGTGTTCCATTGCCTGCGTCACCACCAATGTAAGTATTACGCGCTGCATAGATTTCATAGTCTGCAGGTGCATTGTCACGGTTGGTCAATACTAAGATAGGATCTTCTTGGCCGTAGCTGTTAAGGTCGCCCATAACCACTTTGTAGCCGTCAATCTTATTGAGTTCTTGCGCCAGTTGGTAAGCGGCGGAGACGCGGAAGTGCTCACAGCTGCCTTGAATGTTCACGTCGTTTTCTTGATCAGTCGTGGCTTCATCTTCCCAACACGTCGAACCTTTTGATTTGAAGTGGTTGGTCGAAATCACCAGATCTTTGTCAGCATTTTCAACAGCAAAAGAAGCCGTGAATGCATCACGCTGATAAGCACTCTTAGTGCTACCATTTTCTGTTACGTGCTGCTGTGGCAGCTCAATCACGTAAGTGTCATTTAGCGTAGCAGTGCTAGGGCGATAAATGATTTTGTTCGTGATGGCATCAGTACCCACAAAGCCTTCGCCTTGAAGATCGTTAGGCATTGCAATCTGGTATTGATCAGCTTCGTCTAGGCGGCTATTTAGTGCTTCAACCAGTACATGAATAGCAGAGTCTTCGTCAAAACCGTTGTTTTCTATTTCAATTAGACCGTAGATGTCAGCGTCGATAGCCACCAATGCAGAAACGATTTTCTCTAATTGCACATTAAATTCAGCAAGGCTTTCTGCGCCACGGTTGCTGTTGGTTGGGTTATCGCGACCACCAAATGGAGAGTTGAAGAAGTTGAGAACGTTGAAGCTAGAAACAACTAACTCTCCTTCTTCTAGGTTAGGCGCTAGAGAGCGTTCGTTGTCAACAAAAGTGCCGTTGTCAGCCGTGTTGTGTACATATAAGCGGTATTCAGAATATGAGTAGCCCAGTACGCCAGTTAAGCCTTCTTCACTAAGCTGAGCACCAACACGGATATAGTCATCACTGGTGCCTGTACCGTTGTCTTGTGCAAAGTTAGGATACCAAGGTACAACGCCGTCAGCGGCCTCAATGGATGACTCTACAAATAGACGACGCTCAGCATTGCTTGCATCTTGCGCGCCAGCGCCAGCGGTGAGTGGGGTGTTAACCTGGTTTGGATGGTAGTTGACGGCTTGATGCGCAAGTACCATGTTGTTACGGTATGCGCTGTAATCAAAACCAAAAGTACGAGTAACATGCATATCCGTTGCATTGTTGACGCGAACCAGCATGCCTTCGTAACGCTCTAGCGTTTGTTCGAAGTTTTCATCACTGTCAAGAGCGGTAATGGTTGTTGGCTCGATGTTTTCACCTTCGCCAAGCACTTCAACAAATGCAGGTGTTGAGGTAGAACCTAGCTGAGTCCAAGAGTAGTGCTCTTGCACTTTTGCGATAACCGCAACTTCGTTACCAACCTGGATATTGCTAACATTAGCGTTAACAAAAATGCCGTTTGAAGCATTTGAGCTAGTGTCTGCTGCTGGATCTTGCATAAAGAAGCCAGTCAGCAAGTCATTACCTAAATTTGAGGTTTGTACGTGAGTAACGATACCCGTGACTTTAAACGTTTCATCTGACTCATATTTATAATTATCTGGATCTGTGTAAGGAGAATAGATGCCTTCGCCTTGCAACTGCATGATGGTTGCTTCTTGTGCAACCGGAGGTTCAGGGACTACAGCGCCTTCGCATGATGGCTCAATGTTGCCTAAATCAGTCCAATCATCTTTAAGCAGAGTAAACCACTGAGCCTCATTCCAAGTCCCATTTGCTTGATAGTCACAGCGAACAAAAGTGATGTCTTTATTAAAATCACCCGTTCCGCCCATTCCGCTAGGGCCAAATAGGTCAATAACTTCACCATTGAGAATAAGACGAAGAGGATCATTACCGTTAAAATTAGCAATAGTGCTGTTAAATGCATCTACTCTTAAGGCAAGATCGTCAGCAACATCAACATGCCCAACCACAAAGGTTTCAAACGGTTCAAGGGTGATGCCATCTAGTGGGTAATCGGCCGTCCAATTGCCATTGAAATTGGTTTCTTTTTGCAAGACATAACCATCTAAATTGACAGCACTCTCTCCTACATTGGCAATTTCGATGGCCTTATTGTGGCTAGAGCCTTCGATAACTTCTGAGATGATAATATTAGCATTGGCACTGCTTGCTAGTAAAAAGCAGGGTAGAGACCAAGCCATTTTTATTTTATTCACTATGTATCCTTACTTCGGGTTATTTTTCTTGTGCGGAATACTAAGTATCGAATATTGCAGTTTTGTTTAATTATAATTATTTATAAGTTTTTATTTAAATATTAATAAAAGTGAAATCTTTCTCAGTAGAAACCCATTAAGTTATTGAAAATCATTCACTTATCCCTTGCGTTGCATGTGTCTGGTCTACTCCAGATTACTATCCATTGCTCGCGCGAAATAATCTTAATGTCCATTTGAATGTGTCTTTATATTTAATTATATCTGTAATAATTTCGTAATTAATTACCTTTACGATGCAACGCATATTCAAGGGAATATTATTAATTATAAAAATGAAGTTATAAGTATGGAGATTAAAATGAAAAAGAAACTATTAGCAATAGCAGTGGTTACAGGCTTGGTAGGCTGTAACTCTTCTAGTACCAGTAATGATGCGCAAGATAGAGAAACATTTAATCTTCGTATATTGCACATTAACGATCATCACTCGAAACTGGATGCAACTGAGGTTGAATTAAACTTAGGTGGCGTTGCTACCGAAGTGGAAATAGGTGGTTTCCCACGCCTAGTGAGCAAATTTAACGAATTGCAAAATGACAATACGCTACGCTTGCATGCCGGAGACGCTATAACGGGCACTATGTATTACAGCCTGTTCCGCGAAGAGCTACCTGATGCCTTGATGATGAACCAAGTCTGCTTTGATGCATTCGCACTAGGTAATCACGAATTTGATGATGGAAATGAGCAACTTGCGCATTTCATTGATACTTTGCAAAACGGCGAAGATGCTTGCGGCACGGAAGTGCTTGCCGCCAACATCGAAGTGCCTTCTACAAACCCAATTTACGGTCTGTACGCACCGTATAAAGTATTTGACGTTTCAGGTGAAAAAGTAGGTGTCATTGGTATTGATATTGCCGCTAAAACGCAGGCTTCTTCATCGCCTTCTGAAGACACCACTTTCCTTGATGAAGTGGAAACATCACAGCGTTATATTGATGAGTTACAAGAACAAGGTGTAGACAAAATCGTACTTCTGACTCACTACACTTACACTAATGATGTTGCTATGGCCAAGCAACTAACGGGTGTTGATGTCATTGTCGGTGGCGATAGCCATACTCTACTGGCGGATAATGCACTACATACTGACATAGGTTTTGGCAGCGCATCGGGCGAATACCCAACAGTGGTATACAATGCTGATGGTGACGACGTTTGTATAGTGCAGGCTTGGGACAATAGTCTAGTCCTTGGTGAGCTCAATGTCAGCTTTGACGCACAGGGCAATGTCACTCAATGTGCGGGTACGCCTCACTTGTTACTTGGCGATACTTTTGTCAACACAGCAGAAGACAGCGATGGTATTCATAGCGAAGAGCAACTTGACACGATCAAACAATACATTGCTGAGAAAAAAGAATTAAGTTCGGTAATAGAAGATGAAGGGACTGCACAGAAGTTAGCGACGTTTGCCGCGCTAGTGGATGAGAAGATGGAAGAAATCATCGGTGACAGTGAGGGGCTGCTATGTAATGAACGTACGCCAGGCTCTAACCATTCATCAGGTGCATTATGTGTAGAAGGCAGTGCTGAACGTGACTTCATGAATGCTCATGGCAGCATCATGGGCAATGTGGTAGCAGAGGCGTTTGTGGATATGTCGATTCGTTCTGATATTGCTATTCAAAACAGCGGTGGTGTACGCGCCACAATCGAAGAGGGTGATGTATCGGTAGGTCATGCATTTAATGTTCTTCCGTTCACTAACTTCTTGGTTAACCTAGATATGACAGGTCAAGAAATTATTAATACTTTGGAAGATGCCATTGATTCAGTGATAGTTAATAATTCAAGCGGCTCATTCCCTACGGCAGCGAACCTGCGTTTTGATGTTGATATGAACGCTGAAAAAGGTAAGCGAGTGACTAACGTAGAAGCACGTCGTAAAAATACGGATGGTTCATTTGCCGATTGGCATGCCATTGAACTTGCTGATAGCTATGTAGTAGTGACTAATGATTACATTGCCGCGGGTAAAGATGGTTATGACTCCTTTGTTCCAGCATTTGAAGATGCCGATCGCCGTGAAGACACAGGCCTGCTTTACACGGATTCTTTGATTAACTACATCAAAAAATTAGAAAGTAACGGTGAGAAACTGCAAACTCCTGACGTATCAGAAATGGCAGTGCAAAATTTTACCGCGCTAAACTAAGTAGTCGATAAAAAAGAGAGTATTAGTTAGCCAAGGCATTGCGCTTTGGTGATGCAAAATACTGTGAAGGGGCTCATTACGAGCCCCTTTTTCATGGGACTTAGGTTGTAGTTTGTACTTTTTGTTTGTAAACAGGGTGGGGCAACGCATTCCTTGTTTTACCGAAGGTTCAGTCTCGTTTTGTCGAGGAGAGATTAAATAAGTTATTGTTAACCATAGGATTAGCGATGATCTTCCTAAGATAACTAGCATTGTTAAAAAGTGATAACACGCGTGCTCGTTTTTACGTAAAGTGTGATATTTATGCATTGTGTTTCAATGGTTTGTGGTAGTTTAAAGAAAAATAGGCCAGTAGAAAAACGAGCAGTAAGAGTGTTAGGCAAATGGAGAATCGTTGTGCCCCAATCTAAATTTGAATCTTCTTATCTTAAGGTTGAACGAGCAGAAGAAATTATTGATGAAATTATTTCCTTGCTTTCTAGTAGCCCCCCGTTTCTTTATGTTCTAGAAACTGATCTTGGTAGCTTTCAACGAGCAACGTTAGCCAAAAAGAATGGAAATGCGTTGGCAAAGCTCGTCGTTCGTTGCGGAGAGTTATTTCATAACCTTCGATCAGCAATTGATCAAGCATACTATGAAATGGTTTCGCCCGTGACTCCAGAAGGGAAGGAAAAATCAATACAATTTCCATTTTCAAAAGATGAAGTTGCTCTCGACAAAACAATTAAGTCACGCCAAGCAGAAAATGCTGGGCCTGCGTTTGTAGCAGCGATTAAGCAATTAAAGCCATACTCGTCTACTGGCGGGAATATGTTTCTTACCCTGCTTCATGAAGTCAATGTTACCGACAAGCATAAATTTCCGGCGCCTGCCGGAAATTTTTCGAGAATAGATAGCGCTACTATTCAAGAGCAAGTCCTTGATTTTCCGGGTGGAATTACCAACGGGGGAGCTGGAATGTGTGCAAAGGATGTTGTATGGCGATCCCAGCTATTCAATACCAAAGATATTGGAGAGCAGGTTCCCCCTTTTATGAATCTTTATCATAAGGTTTTGGATTTGCCTGTGGAGGTATGGTTTTATCTTGCTTCTCCGAGTTACTCAGGAGAAATTGTTTCAACTATGAGGGAGCTGGTATCAGAAACGAAGAAGGCGTTGATAGCAATGGATGTCTAGCAATGCCTAACAAAAAGCTGCACGCTGACATATACTGCTACGTTCGTTTTTGTGCATGTCGCTGCGCTCAATTTTCACACAAAATCGCTCTCTGCAGTAAGTGCAGGTGAGCTTAGCGCTATAAATTTAGGAGGATCAGTGGAAGTTGTAGCAAATGAAAGTCTCTCGGTATGCAAAGAATTATTACCGATTATTGCAAGTTTAATTACGGCTATATCTACTTTGCTAGGTGTATTTATCGCCAGTCATTTTAATCACAAAAATAATCAGAAAATTGTCGAGAAAAATATTGCACAAGATAAGCTCAAAATAAATCTAAGTAAGATAGAGGAAATTTATGAGCACTTTTCTATATGGCAGGCGTCGATAGATAGTTTTCAAATGGATCATCTTGTATTTTATTCTGGAAATTATACTGAAGAACAGTTTTATGACGCTATAAAAAAGGAGAGCAGCAAGGGTGTCGGAGACAATTTCAGAAGACTCCAAGCTCTTTGTGATATACATTTTCCTGAACTAAAGACCCCATTAAAAGATGTATTAAAGTCTAGAGATTGTTTATCTGAATGTTATTTTGGTAAAAAGCAATCCCAAGGGGCATGTGATCGCTTAATATCAGCGCATAAGGAATTTGAACAAGAAGCAGAAAAATTCAAGAGTACTCTAAGTTCGGTAGCAAAAAATTTATAACGATTAAGGATAAGTGTCGCCCGGCCGACACTTTATCAGGGTGTTGAACAAGCCCAATCGTGTAGTTGTCTTCTATTAGTAAATGGGTCATGTAGGCTTGGTGATCCCAATGCACGCCATATCATGTTTGCAGCAGGGGCATGAACGTTTGGCCTTGATTCGCGTAGTGGTTTATGGGATAAATTGCCAAGTGTGAGGTGAGAGCATTAATATAATAATCCATCTTAATCGTCGAGCACTGGCATGCATCAGGCCATAATCACGTCATCGTTTTTGTCCAATAATATATTGGATTTTTGTGGTGGAGGGTGAGCCATAAAACAACAGAAAAACGCCTTAATGAGTCTGGAATGACTGTACATTAAGGCGTTTGGGTGCATTTGTTAGGTTAAAGCAACGGCAAAGTACATTTTGTGCGAGGTTTTCAGGCTAAGCCGTACATTGCCTCTGTGTTTTAACCTGTGAAACTAGGCAGTAGCCCCACCATCGACAATAAATGGAATATGGCGGTTAGCACACCAAAAGCAATCACGGCAAAGACCATAGCGTTGCCGCCAGGGGCTTTAAATGAAGACTTATCTTTATGTGTTTTACGCGCTTTATACACCAGCAGTGCAGGGATGATACATGTCCATACCGTTGCTGCCGCTCCTGCATAACCAATGGCAATAACAAAACCAAATGGGAACAGTAGCGATAAAATCAGTGGTGGAAGGAATGTGATGCACCAAGTTTTCGTGCGCCCTTGCTTGTTATCTTCAAATTTAAACAAGTCCGCAAGATAATCAAAGACACCCAAGCCTACGCCAATGAATGAAGACAAAATAGCGGCCATAGAGAAGGAGTTAATGGCATTGCCTACTTTCTCTGACTCAATGACCGAATTTAATGCTCCTAGTAAAGCGTCAATGTTGCCACCTTGCTCAATTACGGGAATAAATTGCTCACGTGGTAGGTTGCCAAAAATGCTAAACAACCAAAGGCAATACAAGCCTAAAGCGATAGCTGTGCCTAATAAAATGGCGCGACTGGCTTTATGCTCATTACCATAATATGCGCGCATTGAGCTTACTGAGTGGTGATAACCAAAAGAGGTAAGCGCTACAGGCAACATAGCTAATACATAGGGTGTGTACTGACCATCGCTATTTATGGAATCAGTTAATATAGCCAAATCAACATTAGCCGCTAAGCCCGAGACACCAAAAACAAAGCTCAAAATCATGAAGGTAATCAGTACCACTGAAATACGATCAACTGCGCGAGTGGAGTGCCAGACAAAAGTGGAAAAAATTAACACAAACAGCACTGAAGATATCTGACTGCTCATGCCTAATATGTCTTGTAGGATCAAACCGGAAGAAGTGATATAGGCATACAGTAAAATCCCCCCGACAAAGTACACAGTTAAGTTATTTAATACATTAACTTTACTGCCTAATATATCCTTAGTGACCGTATTAAAAGAGGCTTTTAAATCGTACTCTTTATACGCTTCTAACAGCATCCATCCCGATAGGGTCATGACGACCATAGTTAAGGTAATGGCAAATATTGATAATGCAGTCCATGCGCCTGCACCCGCACTAGGTAGTCCGAGCATTCCCGCTCCAACACACACACTAGCAATAATACAAGCCCCCCCAATGAGAGATGGACTCTTGTCTTTGACATCTTTCTGCGATGACAAATTGATACTCTGTTCCATGGAAAATCCTTTGTTTCACGTTATTGGAATGATTACCCAAACCTATTTTTGTATGATGGTTTTTTGGGTTTTACTTATAAATAAGGCCTCACAACGAGGCCTTAACTTTGTTTTTTTATACGGTTTCCAACACCTTATCTTCGACTTGCTTAGTGGTGGCCGGCTCGATTTCTTTTAGTCGAGCGGTAAAGTGACGCAACACTTGAGGCTCATAGGTAAACTCAAGCCCTTTAACGTTAGCGGCATTTTCTTTTACCTTTTGGAACGCTTCAATGACAAAGTCCATATGTGTTTGCGTGTAAGTTGCACGTGGAATGGTTAAGCGCAGCAACTCCGCCGGACAAACATGCTGTTTGCCAGTGGCTGGATCACGACCGAGTAGCAAAGAGCCAATTTCTACCGCGCGGATACCCGCTACCTTATACAGCTCACATGCTAACGCGTGCGCAGGGAATTGACCTGCAGGGATGTGCGGAAGCAGTTTACCCGCATCAACAAAGGCGGCGTGACCACCCGCTTGCTGACAAACAACGCCAATTTTTTCTAGGCCATCCACTAAGTATTGAACCTGACCAATACGGTAAGCGAGCCACTCTTGGCGCATACCGTCATATAGGCCAACCGCAAGACGTTCCATTGCGCCGCCTTCTAGGCCGCCGTAAGTTGGGAAACCTTCTTGAACCACACAAAGGGTGCGACATTCAGTGTAAGAGTCCAACATAGAGTCATCTTTAAAGCACAATAGACCGCCCATCTGTACCATGGCATCTTTTTTAGCAGACATAGCCAATGCATCAGCGTACTTATAGGTTTCACGAGTGATGTCTAAAATAGACCAATCTTTATAGCCTTCTTCACGTTGCTGAATAAAGTAAGCATTTTCAGCGTAGCGAGCGGAATCCATCACGACAGGAATGTCGTATTTTTGCGCTATTTCATAGACGGCTTTAAGGTTAGCAATAGAAACAGGCTGACCTCCAGCCGAGTTACAAGTGATGGTGCTGACAATATAAGGAACGTTATTAGGGCCTGCTTCTAAAATAGCGGCTTCTAGTTTTTCAAGGTCAAAATTACCTTTAAAGTCTGCATTTACAGAGGTATCAAAAGCTTCTTCGGTGTAGACGTTTTTTGCTACACAGCAGTTCACTTGAGTGTGACCCTGAGTGGTATCGAAGAAGTAGTTAGATAGGGCAACCATTTTGCTGCGATCTAAGCCTTTTTCTTGTTCACGCTTCTTAATGAGCACCGGAATATAGATTTGCTCAGCACCGCGACCTTGGTGAGTCGGAATAGTATGCTGGTAACCGAAAATATCTTTTACGGCATTAGACAATGCGTAATAACTGCGGCTGCCACTATAAGCCTCGTCGCCCATCAGCATTGCCGCTTGCATTTTTTGCGTAATTGCACCGGTACCACTGTCGGTTAATAGGTCGATAAACACATCATCACTATCAAGTAAAAATGGGTTCATACCTGATTTAAGAATGGCTTGTTCGCGGTATTCACGAGTAGTGCGTTTTACAGGTTCAATAACACGAATGCGGAATGGTTCTGGTAGATGCTTAAAGTTTTCCATAATAATACCTATAATTGTTATATTTAATTTTGTTTTATTATTAATAAATAGTTGATGTGAAGAGTCGCACCAATTATTGATGTTTTATTTAATGTGGTAATTTGATGTAGGCTAATAATAACAAGCAATAAAAATGGGTAATACAAAACACCTCAATACATAAAATATGCCTGAGCGTTTAAATAATTATTTTTATTGGAGGTTTAACTCACATTAGTTAAGCGTATAGGCAATAGGATATTAAACAATAAACTATTGAATATTCACATTTACCAGTCAGTTATTATTAGCTTGCCCCTAGAGGGCAATAAAGAAGCTACTCTGAAGAAAGATGAAATGACAACTGATGATCAATATTATACCAAGCTAACATAGTTAACTCCGCCTTACATTGAGATTGAAGAAATACAGACATTGGACAACACCTTTTTACGTTGCAATATATAACCTGATGCCATTGATACTAAATGAAACTTTTATTAAATAAAATCTAAGTTAATTGTATTTGTGATGAGATAACAATTAGTGATCACAAATTTTTGCCACTTGTTGCATTTCTTGACTTGTAGAAAAAATAATCAGACAGTATGGCTTGCTTTTGAGCTTTGTAAAAAGGTGGGTTTGATTTGTGGGCCATGATAGAGCATGGACAAATGCATGAGTGAACGCTTATCGACCAATCATGACCATCATCTCCACAAGAGGCCGTGAAATCGTCCTTAATGGCATCATTGTGGCATCTAGGGCATAAAATTGGGTTCTATAATGCAGGGGGGTTCATATAACCTATAGATCTAAATGTGCTAATCAGATTTTTTTTATATCCTTTTTGGTGCATGGATACAACCTAGGTGATTAGCTATTGCACAGGCAAACGTTTAGCTGTATTTTCTCGCCACTGAAATTTGTACTAATATTTTATCGAAAAACGGCAATACTGGGTCGTTTTTCTAACAAAACAAAGGAAATAGCATGTCCAAGAATACATCAATCCAGCAAGAAAAGGAGGCTCAGATGGCCCAAAATGCTCAAACTGGAAGTTGGCTTGATCGATTCTTCCTCATTACTCAGCGTGGTAGTAATGTTCGCCGCGAAGTGATTGCTGGCTTAACCACTTTCCTCGCCATGGTGTATTCGGTCATTGTTGTTCCGAGTATGTTAGGTACCGCAGGGTTTGACCAAGGTTCGGTCTTTATTGCCACTTGTTTGATTGCCGCTTTCGGTTCATTGCTTATGGGTCTATGGGCCAACCTGCCTATGGCTATTGGTTGTGCCATTTCATTAACCGCATTTACTGCATACAGCTTAGTGTTAGGGCAAGGGGTGTCGATTCCTGTCGCTCTTGGCGCTGTGTTCTTAATGGGTGTGGTGTTCACGGCAATTACTGTCACAGGCATTCGCCAATGGATTTTAACCAACTTACCTGAAGGTATCGCACACGGTACCGGTATTGGTATTGGTCTATTTTTACTGCTTATCGCAGCCAGTGGTGTGGGTCTAGTGATTAAAAACCCTGTAGCGGGTTTACCTGTCACACTCGGTGAGTTCACCTCTTTCCCTGTAATGATGTCAATGCTGGGTCTAGCGGCTATTTTTGGCTTAGAAAAACGCCAAGTACCTGGTGGCATTTTGATTGTGATTGTGGCTATCTCTATTATCGGCCTTATCTTTGATCCAAGTGTGACCTTTCAAGGTATCTTTGCTCTACCAAGCTTTGGTGGTGAACACTCTCTAATTGGTAGCATGGATATTATGGGCGCTCTTAACCCTATCGTATTACCAAGTGTTTTAGCGCTGGTTATGACGGCGATTTTTGATGCAACGGGCACCATACGTGCGGTAGCAGGCCAAGCTAATCTACTGGATAAAGATGGCAACATTATAGATGGCGGCAAAGCATTAACGTCAGATTCTGTTTCTAGCATTGTTTCCGGTGCTGTAGGTGGCGCGCCAGCTGCGGTATATATCGAATCTGCAGCAGGTACAGCCGCAGGGGGTAAAACAGGTCTTACAGCAGTGGTTGTTGGTGTCTTGTTCTTATTCTTACTGTTTCTTGCTCCAATCAGCTATCTAGTACCAGGCTACGCAACTGCACCTGCACTTATGTATGTGGGTCTATTGATGTTAGGTAACGTTCGTAAACTGAACTTTGATGATTCTGTGGACGCTCTATCTGGCTTAGTTTGTGCCGTATTTATTGTTCTTACTGGTAATATCGTTACAGGTATTATGCTTGGCTTTATGTGTCTTGTTATTGGACGTATTTTTGCAGGCGAGTGGAAAAAACTGAACTTTGGCGTGGTGTTAATTACCATCATGCTTGTTGTGTTCTACGCTGGTGGTTGGGCTATTTAAGCCAAGCTAGCGATGGCATTAAACTAGAATGCCAATGATGTGATGAATACCCAGCCAAATTGGCTGGGTATTTTTTTGAGATCAATACCGTGGGTTATGCCTGCTCATTCACGCAGAGTTTGCACTACACGTTATTTTTTACTGTTAAACATTTTCTGGTTACTTTTATCAGAATCAGACCAAAAATTAATATTGAACTGTGCATCATCAGACAGTTCAATACGATGCCAATACTGTGGCGGGCTGGTGGCAAATTGGCCAGCGTTAATGACCACACGGATCTCAGGCTCAGTGGCGTGCTCATCGGCAAAACCAAAATAGGTAACGGTCCCTTCCATAACACACAGCTGCCCGAATACCTCGGCTGCGGTATTGTGATGGGTGAGTAAAGCCGGTGGTACGTTATCTGTTGTAAAAAAGGGAGTGGAACGTTGAATTGTCCAATTTTTCGGGATTCGTAAATGGCTCATAATATTCTCCTACACATGTGTTGGTGCGATTGAGGTAAAAGTGACTGTGTTTGTAGTGTCAAAGTGAGAGGGTTTCACTACGCAAAACAGCAGTTTTAGTTGAGTAAAAAACCGATTAAGCCATGATTGGCGCTGGGCAATACCGGTGTGTGCGGCGTGGCAACGTACTTGTTCAATAAAGGCTTCTTCAGTTTGATTTTCTAAAAACATTTGTAGCATAGGCTTCTCTCTTGAGTTTTTTCACTTCAACGAATGACGTAATGAGTCAGTTAGTTATATAGATAGCAAGAGCCGTGCCAATAAATAAAACCCTATAAAAACAGAGCGTTAAGAATTATCAATATAGAATGTTGTCATTTAGATAAAATGGAAAGATTCTCTTAAACACAAATAATTATCATTTTGATAATTGATTTATTTATAAGGGGCGCTTTTATAAAGCGTTGTGTTGAGGTCAAAATAGAAAAACAAGTGTGTAATCGCGCTGGGGGCGGACCAAGTGTAAGCATGCGTATTGCGAGAAGAGAACATTCGTTGTGTGCCCCACATATGATGCAGGGCACACTTTGCGTCAAGTAAAAACGTTAGTTTCCTGAGTAATAAACAATGACCGCGTCGTTCTCTAAGGTTCTAGAAAAAGCATAGCCACGAGCTTGTTTGAGATCGGTATGCACGCCGCCGCCAATGGCGGGATGACGCTGACGAAATTGACCTAAGGTTTGCCAATGATGGAGCAAAGCTTGCCTTTGGGCATCTAAGGTCCACAACATATCAGAGCGTGTTCCTTGGTGGAAATCATCAGCGTAAGGGCCAATGTCGCGGGCAATTTCATCGCCATAATAAATTTGAATTGCTCCCGGTGACAATAACAGCGCATTGGCCGCGTTACGTTGCATCTCAAAGGATTTAAAGCGAGCAAAAAACAATTCAGTATCGTGAGAGGACATATAACTTACCGGCGTGTAGCCAGGGTTTTGTTGGATCTCTGCACTGTAATTGGCGTACGTTTTACGCATATCAGAAAAACACACCGCCCCACGATCAAGCTGTTTTTGCATGTCAAAGTTAATTAATGCATCAAAACCTTCATCGGCATAAGGGGAACGATAGGCGGAGTGAGCCCATACTTCACCCATCATCCAAAACGGCTGTTGAGGTTGTTGATTGGCTTTCTGCCATTGCGCCAGTTTTGCGCTGGCTTGCGCCTTAAGATCAAGCCAAACCTCACCTTCAACATGTTTAACCGTGTCAACACGAAAGGCATCAATGCCAAAACGTTTAACCCAATCGGTTTGCCATTCGACGAGGTAATCGGCTACGGTATAGTGCTCTTTTGCCACCACATGGGTTCCGGGATTGTCTAATAACCATTGTGGCGGGGTAACAAATTTATCTGACTCGGTTTTAAAATCAGGCAGTCCGGCTAAGGTCAGTGTTTTATCACCTGTACCGGGTTTGTCGTATCCTGGCAGGCCACTGCGCACCCAATCGGCTCCCCACCACTGGGACCAATTCGGGCTTTTATAATCAATGAGTTCATGGGATGAGTGCCAATTATTACCCGCTTTAGGTTGCCATTGCGTCACATCTTGCGCTTTGCCTTGTTCGGTAAGCACATCTATATGGTCAAATTGCAGATCTGCTAAGGTGGCATAACCGGGATGGTTGATCACCGCATCTAGCATTACTTTCATGCCGCGCTTGTGTGCTTCTGCAACTAAGGTTTTTAAATCCTCATCGACACCAAAGTTTTGGTCAATTTTGGTGAAATCTCGCGACCAGTAACCGTGGTAGGCATAAAAGGGAAACGTGCCTTTATCGCCCCCGCCGACAAAACCATGCACTTGTTCTACTATTGGGGATAGCCAGATGGCATCCGTGCCAAGGGATTGAATGTAGTCTAACTTATCAATGACGCCCCGTAAGTCCCCCCCATGGAATGTCCCTATTTCTTGTTGCCCATCTTGACGACGCCCATAGCTATTATCATTGCTTGGCTCGCCATTATTAAATCTATCCACCATCACAAAGTATATATTGGCATTGCGCCAGTCTAACTGGGATGGCTTGTTGTGTGCTCGTTGTGCCTGTTCAAGGAGCATGATGCCACCACTTGCGCGACTAGGATTTAGTGTGACTTTTCCATCACTCACCGTAGCCGTTTGTCCGGTTAATGCTTCTTGTATCACTGTACCGTCGGCAAAGGTGCCCGCGACGTTGATTTCAGCTGGCATGTCGGTATAGGTTTCGCAGCCTACCTTTGGCAGAGGACGTACAAACTGGGATTTTTTAGAGGCGGTAGGCTGACGTTTGATGGAGAGAGTGTGTAACTGCTCATCATAGCTGATGGCATAATCGCCAGAAAAGCGAATAGTCAATGGCAGTTCGGTTTGTGTTTGGCAATTTAATGCTAAAGGGGTATTAAAGCGTATTTTTTGAGAGTCTGGCGCACGACAGTCTCCTTCTAGTCCATTGACTTTAAATAGATACTTATTTTTGTTTAAGCTAACAATTAAAGGCGTTTCACCACTGAGCGGAAAGTCTCTAGCGGTGGTTGACGTCGTAATAGATATATTAGGGCCGGCGTAAATGAAAGGGCTATGTAATGCCATAGCCGATAATAAAGCGCAGCAAGTGAGACTTTTATTCATCATGAGTTTTGTATCCACTTTTAATTTAAAATTTATTATTGTTATGGGGAAGTAGAATGACTAAGTCATTAAATTAGCTCAAATAAATAGAGTGGAATTTGTAATGAAGATCATTAATTGCGTAACTGTAAAGGTATAATTGGCTAAGAATGCTTTGTTATAGTGTACTTAAGATCTCATATTGAAGGCTGTTTCTGTGCGTTATAAAAATTGGCTATTATTAATAGCAAGTATACTGTTATCAACATCAGTAATGGCCGCACTTAATCCTTATTGGTACCTCGCTTTTATTTCATCACAACATCCATTTTGGACAGAACAAGATTTTCGCAGCTCTGGGCAATGGTTTGATTGCGCCGAGGATAAGACCCCACGATTTTGCACCGATAGAGTGACCCTTCATCATACATCCGTATTCGCTGAAGTAAGTTTTGCCTCACCGTCATCGCCTATATTGGAAGTGAACAGTGAATTTTCATTAACCCACTTTAATGGGTTGCAATTGGGCTTACGTCAAGACGGTTTTCAGCTCATAAAAATAGACATTGCGGGAGTGCTACTGGATATCGAACAACAAAGACAACAGCACAGTTTTGCAGAGGTAGATAGGCAAGTGCTGTCGTTGATTCATCGCCATAAAGCCACCACTTCACGTACCCTTTATTGGCGCAGTGACGATACCCAGCGCACAGTACTGTGGAAAAGTGACCAAAATGGCATACATCTCATCTATGCTCATAATGAGTTAATGACATCGCTTGGAGTGACCAACAGTGAATAGCACAAACACGGCTTGCAATGAGGCAAATTTATCGGAGATGGTACAAGGGTATTGGCGAGTTGCTGATTGGGATATGACCCCACAACAGCGTCTTTCCTTTTTACAACAGCATATAGAAATGGGCGTGACCACAGTGGATCATGCGGATATTTATGGCAATTATGAATGCGAACGTCTATTTGGTGAGGCCATTGCCTTAGAGAAATCCATTCGTCAGCAGATCCAAATTGTCAGCAAATGCAATATCATGCTATGTGGCGATAAAACACCGCAACGCAAGATCAATCATTACAACTCATCGAAACAGCACATTATTCGCTCAGCGGAGAATTCACTACGTAACTTGCAAGTGGAGCACCTTGATGTGCTGCTGCTCCATCGTGCTGATGCATTGATGGAGGCCGATGAAGTGGCCGAGGCATTTACTCAGTTAAAGGCATCGGGGAAAGTCAACCATTTTGGCGTATCCAACTTTACTCCTCGTGGCTTCGAATTACTGCAATCGCGGTTAGATGCTCCTTTGGTCACCAATCAAGTGGAAATTAACCCATTGAATTTTACTGTGGTGGACGATGGCACCTTAGATCTGATGCAAACATTGCGCATTAGGCCAATGGCTTGGTCATGTTTGGCCGGCGGTGCTATTTTTCATAACGATAACCAACAAGCACGGCGCGTAAGGGAAACCCTTGAGGACATTAGGCAAGAAATAGGTGCGAGCAGCATTGATCAAGTCATTTATGCTTGGGTACGAAAACTGCCGTGTAAGCCGTTACCCATTATCGGTTCAGGGAACATTGAACGGGTAAAATCCGCAGTGCAGGCATTGCAACTTACTGTGAGTAATGAGCAATGGTATCGAGTATGGGTGGCCGCAAAAGGTCACGGGGTGCCTTAGCAATACCAGAGGAGCGGGGACTGCAATCCACAACCGCTCCTAGTTCTGCTTCACTTTGGAGTCAACGATTATGGGTAGGGTAATACTCCCTCAATGGGCTTTAGTCATAGGGCTAGTCATCACGTTAAGTGGTTGTACGGCGAAGCTGCTGTATCGAAATATCGATTGGGTGATATTGGAGTACGTAGAGGATTACGTCACACTAAATTCACAGCAAGAGCAGAACCTAGAACTGCAACTGCAGCAACTGACCCAATGGCACCGAACCGAGGAACTGCCTCGATATCAGAGGCAATTGCAAGGCTTATACGATGCCAATTTATCGACGATAGATATCCCGTTTATTGAACAGCAACAACAGTTATTTCAAGATCATATTAAGCGACTAGCCCACAGGGTAACGCCAAACCTCTATTTGCTATCGCAATCACTGACTCAGGCTCAAATTGATGAATTTATTGATAATTTAACCGAGCAACATCAGCGATATAGTGAAAAATTTTCTAAAAGAACGCCACAACAAGCAAGGGTGCAGTATTTCGAGCGAATTGAGAAAATTTTGCGTCGTTGGCTAGGTCCACTGTCTGTTGAGCAGCAAGAGATCGCCATGCACTGGGCAAACAATATCGAATCGAGTCATCAACAATGGGCGATGTATAGACTGAGCACTCGTGATCGAGTTCAAGCTATGTTTGCCGCTAGAGGCGATGCACGCTTTTTTCAAAAAGAACTGACAAGCCTTATTAATCAACCCCAGCAAGGGTATTCCATTACTTTGACCCAACGACTTGAACGAAATCGAGCCTTAGCTCATCAAAGCATTGTGCAGTTGTTATCCACCGCGTCAGACAAACAAAAACAGCATTTTCGTCAACAGGTCGGTGAGTGGTTAGAGCTGACCGAAACCTTACAACAGAAGCCAAAATAAACGCAGATTATGATTGTTTGAGATATTTTTATCTTTTTCTGCCATCAAACAATCAATACTATTACAAGTGCAACCGATTGCGTAACAATTGGTTACACTTGCATGGTTAATCTCTTGGTTTTTCAATAATACACTGATTGATTATTCGTCTATTTAATTAGTACAAATGCAATGCTAGTTGGAGAGATTGTGGGTTCTGAGAAAGGTTATTCAATGAAAAGATCTTTACTGGCAGTGAGCTTAGCCAGCACTTTGTTTTTAGTCGGTTGCGGTGAGTCTGAAAATGCACAACCTAGTGCGGTGGCACCAAGGGTAGTGGTCGAAGCGGCGAGCGTGATTGCCCATCAACCTAGCAAATCCTATGTAGGACGTATTGAAGCGGTAGAAGATGCCGATATTACGGCGCAAGTGTCAGGATACTTAAAAGAGCGTCATTTTAAAGAAGGGCAAATAGTTGAAAAAGGCCAACTGCTGTATAGCATAGAACCGTCATCGTTTGCCGCTCAAGTTGCCAGCGCCAAAGCTCAAGTTGCGCAAAGCTCAGCGCATTTAAAGCGTGCCGATAACGATTATCAGCGCGCGAAAAACCTGCTCCCTAAAGGCAGTATCTCTAGGTCTGAATACGATACGAAATACGCAGAGCAGTTAGGCGCGTCGGCGCAATTAGAAGCAGCCAAAGCGGAACTGCTATTAGCGGAAGTCAACCTCTCTTATACCAAAATTACCGCCCCGTTCAGTGGTCGTATTTCTGACACTAAAGTGAGTATCGGTGATCTACTTTCCCCTTCGTCTGGCACCTTAACGACCTTAGTTAGCCTTGATCCTGTGCATGCGGCGTTTCAATTGAGTGAGCGTGAACGCCTTGAGCTTGGTGTGGATAAATACGAAGGAGATGGGGAGTCCGATAGTGGAGAAGTGGAAGTGACCTTGATGTTAGAAAATGGTCAAGCGCACCCACAAAAAGGTCGCCTAGATTTTGTGGGTAACCGTATCGATTTAACCACAGGTACGCTGGCAGTGCGCGCTTCCGTGCCGAATTCTCAGCACACCTTGTTACCCGGTCAGCATATTAAGGTGATGATTGCCGCCACACAAACCCAACCGGCCATCGTTATTCCTAGACGCGCCGTACAAACGGACATTGCAGGAGACTTTGTGATGCTCAAAACCGACGGCAATATTGCTGAGCGACGTAATGTGGAGTTGGGGGTGCAAACCCCGTCGGGCGTGATCGTGAAAACGGGTTTAGCGGAAAAGGATCAGGTCATAGTGGGGGGATTGCAACGAGTGCGTAATGGTGCTCCAGTGCAAGTGGCCGAAGCTAAGCCACAACCTGCTAGCTCACAAGCGTCGGAGTAAAGATATGCTGAGTCGATTTTTTATTCAGCGACCGAAGTTTGCGCTGGTTATTTCTATTATTTTAACCCTTGCTGGGGTGATTTCTTTAGCGGTTTTACCGGTGTCGGAATACCCTAAAATCAGCCCGCCGTCGGTAAGCGTAACCGCCTATTACACTGGAGCCAGTGCCGAAACGGTAGAGCAGGCGATTGCTGACCCCATAGAAACATCGGTTAATGGTGTTGAAGGCATGATTTACATGTCCTCGAAAAGTGCCAACGACGGCTCATATAACTTGAATGTGACCTTTGAAGTAGGCACTGATCCGGATATGGCGCAGGTCAATGTGCAAAACCGCGTCACGCAAATAGAGTCAAAACTGCCACCGGAAGTCCGTTCGGTGGGGGTTACGGTGAAAAAGCGTTCACCAGACATGTTAATGGTGCTGAACTTCTACTCCCCTGAAGGGAAGTATGACGATCAATTCTTAATCAACTACGTGAACTTAAACATCAAAGATCAGTTGACCCGCGTTAAGGGCATCAGTGAAGTGAATGTGATCGGGGGCGGTGAGTTCTCCATGCGAGTCTGGTTAGATCCAGAAAAGCTCGCCAGCCTAGGTTTAACCACCTCGGATGTGTATAGCGCTTTGTCTGAGCAAAACATTCAAGTGGCTGCGGGTAAAGTGGGGGCTCCCCCTTATGATGCAGCTACAGATGTGACCTTTAACTTAGTCACCAAAGGGCGTTTAGAAAGCGTAGAAGAATTTGAAAACGTGATGCTACGAGCCAATCACAACGGTTCGGCTGTCTATCTAAAAGATGTGGCGCGAGTTGAGCTAGGCAAGAAGTTTTATGATGGAACAGGACAGTTTCGTGGTAAAGATGCGTCTATTGTTATTTTAAGTTTGCAGTCAGACGCCAACGCCTTAGAAAGTGGCGAATTGGTAATGCAGATGCTTGATAACATGAGCGTTAACTTCCCCGACGACTTGAGTTACGAGAGCAGTTACGATACGACGCTGTTTGTGGAAGAGTCCATCAAAGGGGTAGTGAAAACCTTAATTGAAGCCATTTTATTAGTGATTGCCGTTACTTACTTATTCTTAGGTAGCGCCCGTGCCACCTTGATCCCAGTGGTGGCCATTCCTGTCTCCTTGATCGGTACTTTTGCGGTGATGCAAATCACCGGCTTTACCATCAATACAGTCACCTTGTTTGGTTTGATTCTCGCGATAGGTATTGTTGTGGATGACGCCATTTTGGTGATCGAAAACGTCGATACCACGATGGCAAAAGATCCCAGTTTATCACCTAGAAAAGCCACATTAATTGCGATGAAAGAGGTGACCGGTCCCATTGTGACTTCAACCTTAGTGTTGCTAGCGGTGTTTTTACCTGTGGCGATGCTACCGGGTATTACAGGGATCATGTATCGTCAATTTGCGTTAACTATCTGTATTTCGGTGGTGATCTCGTCTATTAACGCGTTAACTTTATCCCCAGCATTGTGCTCTTTAGTGCTAAAGCAAGGGGGAGGCAACACGTCCGGTTGGTTTACCGCCTTTAACCGAGGCTTAGATAAAGTGACGGCGGGCTACGGCAAGTTGGCGGGACAACTGGTGAAAAAAGGCATTTTGCTGGTGGTTTTTTTCATCGCAGCGTTAGTGGCAGTAGGCTATTTCGCAAAAACCACGTCAACGGCGTTTGTCCCACAAGAAGATAAAGGCATCTTGCTGGTTAACGTGCAGCTTCCTGATTCTGCTTCGTTGTCGCGCACAGAAGTGGTAGCGGAAGAACTCGTGACCCTCTTTGAAGAAGAGCCAGGGGTGGAAGGTATTACTGTCGCGACAGGCTACGCCTTTATGACCGGTGCGGCGGCATCCAATGGCGCTTCTTTGTTTATCAAGCTAAAAACTTGGGATGAGCGAGCTCAATTAGATGGGGATCACTCCTCTTTTGCCATATCCAAACGTATTAATGACAAAGCCACCACTCAGATCCCCGATGCGGTTGTGTTTGCCATGGGGCCACCTGCGGTGCCGGGCATGGGCTCAGCATCAGGCTTTGAGTTTGTACTAGAAGATACCTTAGGTCGCAGTCGAACCGATTTAGCTCAGCTAATGAATGATGTCATTCAACAAGCGAATCAACAGCCAGAAATCGCTTATACCTTTAGTACCTTCCGGGCCAATGTTCCGCATTACTATGTAGACATTGACCGAAATAAAGCAAAGCAGTTGGGGATTTCGTTAACGGATATTTTCCAAACGTTGCAAGGGAATTTGGGGTCGATGTACGTGAATGATTTCACTATGTTGGGCAAAAATTTCCGTGTCACTATGCAAGCGGACAGCGAATATCGTTCATCAATGGATGATTTGGGACGCTTTTTTGTGCGTAGCCAACAAGGGGTCATGGTGCCATTGAGTACCTTGATCACTTATGAGCAAGTGTTTGAACCGGATGTGGCTTGGCGTTACAACATGTATCGCTCTGCGGTGATTCAAGGGCAACCTGCAGACGGTTACTCTAGTGGTGATGCCATAGCGGCCATGGAGCGAGTGGCGGCGGAAATGCTACCTCAAGGGTATCAATATGAATGGACGGGAATGGCTTATCAAGAGAAGCTTGCGGGTAATCAGGCGATTTATGCCTTTGCTTTGGCTCTGATCTTCATCTACCTGTTTATGGTGGCGCAGTATGAAAGTTGGACCATCCCCGTCGCTATTATTTTGGTGGTGCCCGTGGCGACATTGGGTTCATTCCTTGCGCTCAATTTGGCGGGTATTCCTCTCAATTTATATGCGCAAATAGGCTTGGTTCTGTTGATTGCGTTGGCGGCGAAGAACGCCATATTGATTGTCGAATTTGCCAAAAATGAACGTGAAGAAAACGAGCTTGAACTGGATAAAGCGGCGGTAATGGGAGGCATCTTGCGCTTTAGAGCGGTGAACATGACCTCGTGGTCGTTTATTTTGGGCATTTTCCCGCTGGTATTTGCCGCAGGGGCAGGGCACATTAGCCAAAACTCCTTGGGTATTTCGTTAGTGGGCGGACTGCTATGTGTGCTACTTGCCGGAACATTATTGATCCCCGGTTTCTACGCTTTGATCCAAAAACTGCGTGAAAAAGCCCATGGGGGAAGCACTAAGCTCATTCCAATTGATGATGAATAGTTAAACGTACTAAATAGCGGGTCATTCTCGCTTGTTGAAACTCTGGATAACTGCGTTTTTCCTGCGCTATTTCTGATCACTTACTTCGTGTGACTAGTATTAAGAGCTCATCGCGTTTTAATTAAAAGGTTGCAATGAAAAGGGTCATGCATAATTGCATGACCCTTTTGCGTGGCTTACAGGTTAAGCGTTTTATGGAGCGCTAGAGACCTCATCGAGCAAATACAAAATAGATTGGTAGGGCACGCCGCTGTGATGTGATAAACCAATTTCACAGGTTTTACTGTTACTAAAACCGCGACGGCATTGGTCAGGCACTTGCTCTTTAAGAGAGTGCACCGCCGCTCGGTTGAGCTCTGGGGTGGTAAAACCTTTATCCCCCGCCCAGCCACAGCATTGAATATGCTCAGGCACGATCACCTTTGAGGTGCAAGCATTGGCTAGAGTGCGTAGAGTGGGTTCTAGCCCCATACGTCGTGAACTGCAAGTGACATGCAACATGACCGGTTCATCTAAGGGCGTGATGGCTAAATGGTCGAGTAAGTATCGCTCGGCAAATCCAGCGGGTTCCAATATCTCTAGGGGCTGACTAAATTGCTCAATGCTGCGTTTTGCGCAAGGGCTGGTATCCATCAGTACAGGGTATTTTCCTTGTTCGCTGGCTTGCCACAATACCGCTTCTAGTTGACGGGCCTTGTTGGATGCAAGGTCGTTTATCCCTTTGCTGTCATACGGCATACCGCAACATTGTTCGTTTAATTGCTGGGGAATAATGACCTCAAAGCCGGCTTTATTGAGCAATGAAAGCGTGACCTCGGTTAAGGGTCTTTGGTCTGGCGCATCGTTTTGCTGGCCCATATTACGGCTGGCGCACGATGGCATGTACACCACTTTTTTATGGTCATTATGCGGGCTATTAAGCGCTTCAGTTTGTAGGTCAAAATGATTAGCTTGAGGGTACTCTTTTAACCAAATAGGAGTGCAATCTTTGCTGACAGAGCGTAGGCCATTGGCCACTTTAGCCACGGTTTTTTCACCGAGCACTTTTGCCGCTGACTGATTGATCTTTAATCCTGTTTTTGCCAGTTTACTGGTGCTGGCAAAGTGGTCAGCGGTCCATTTGGCGGTCCATTTAACAATCGGGGATAGCTGTTGATATTTGGCCGTGCGCAACTGCTTAATAAGATCACCGGTGTTAATGCCCACCGGGCAGCGCTCTGCGCAGAGACCGGTGGCGGCACAGGTGTCAACACCTTGATAGTTAAAGGTCTGTTCAAGCTCTGAGTATGACGCTGTTTCCCCAGCATTTTTCCTACGTTGCAATTCACGGTACAGCACAATGCGTTGTCGAGGAGACAAGGTTAAAGTTCTTGATGGACACACAGGCTCACAAAACCCACACTCAATACAGCGGTCGATAATGGCGTCTGCGGCAGGCATCGGTTTGAGATTTTCAAGGTGCGAATGCGGGTTGTGGTTAATAATAACTCCAGGGTTAAATAGCCCTTGCGGATCAAATAGGGTTTTGATCTGCTGCATTAAGGCGTAACCCTCTTGCCCCCACTCCAGTTCTACATACGGCGCCATATTGCGTCCCGTGCCGTGTTCTGCCTTTAATGACCCTTGATACTTAACCGCCACTAATTCGGCGACATCATCCATAAAGTGGCCGTATCGCTCAATTTCGGATGGTTTATCAAAGCCTTGGGTAAAGACAAAATGCAGGTTGCCTTCTAAGGCATGGCCGAAAATGATCGCCTCACTGTACAGGTACTTATCAAACAGTGCTTGCAGATCGCGAATGCCATTGGCTAAGTTTTCCACAGGGAAGGCCACGTCTTCAATAATGACGGTTGTGCCCACTTCACGTACCGCACCTACCGCAGGAAACATGCCTTTACGGATCCCCCATAGGGTGGCCACTGTAGTGCTGTCGCTAGTAAAGGGGACAGATTGAATAATGGTGTAATCGCAAAGGGTTTGCATCACAGTATCACACTGAGCATTTAACTCCTGTTGCGTGCTCCCATGAGATTCAATCAATAGAGCGGTGGCATCGTTATCCAATGTTTGGATAAAGGTGGGCATGCCAGCGTTATCTGCCACGGAGCGTAGCGCCCGTCCATCCATTAATTCTACTGCGGCAACGGGCAGTTTAGACAACTCGGTGACCGCCAGACTGGCTTCTTCTATGGTCGAAAATACCAACAGCGCAGAGGCTTTATGGGCGTGTTCAATAACGGTGTTATAGGTGATCTCAGCAATAAAGCCGAGCGTGCCTTCTGAGCCAATCATTAAATGTTGCAGCACATCAATGGGGTTTTGATAGTCTACTAAGGCATTTAACGCGTAGCCTGTGGTATTTTTTAAGCGGTATTTGTGCTTAATTTTGTTCGCTAGTTGCGGGTTATCTTTTACGCTATCACACAAGGCTTGTATCTCTTTAATCAGCTCTGGTTTGCGGGCGATAAATTCAGAAACGCTCTGTTTTGATCCCGTATCAAGGTAGGTGCCATCGCTTAATACGAGTTTCATGCTGGCAACGGTTTTGTACGAGTTATGCGCGGTTCCACAACACATTCCACTGGCATTATTGGCCGCGATACCACCTATTTTACAGGTATTGATAGACGCCGGATCAGGGCCGATTTTACGCTGGTAAGGCGCTAAGTATTTGTTGGCATCTGCGCCGATAACTCCCGGTTGAAGGACAATCTTGCGCCCTTCATCGAGTATTTCATGACCACGCCAATCGTCGGTTAAGGTAATTAATACGGAGTCAGATAATGCTTGGCCTGATAAACTGGTACCGGCGGCGCGAAAAGTGCAGTGCACAGCAAATTCGCCACAACAATGGATGGCAAAGATCACTTCATCAAGGTTTTTCAGTTGCAATACAATGTTTGGAATGAGTCGATAAAAACTGGCATCGGTACCATAAGCCAGTCGCTTTGCCTGTTGAGTAATGATGCGCTCGGCAGCAATTTTTTGCGCCAGCCGTGTTGCAAGTTGTTGATAAGTGCCGTCTGAGAGTGTCTGGGCCATGGAGTCGTCCTAGTTTTATATTACAGCGCTGAAAATGGTGCTTATTTACAGTGTGATCAGAGAGTCGCTATTGAGCTCTTGTATGGATTTGGCTCCGGTCAATGTCATGGCGACGCGCATCTCTTTTTGGTAGAGATCCAATAAGTTCTCCACCCCTTGCCCCCCTTGAGCAGCCAAAGCGTAAACAAATGAGCGTCCTAGTAAGGTGCAATCGGCCCCTAATGCCAGCATTCTGACCACATCAAGGCCGGTGCGAATGCCTGAATCGGCAAGGATTTTTATCTCTCCTTTAACGGCATCTGCGATACGAGGAAGGGCTTTTGCCGTGGATAACACCCCATCAAGTTGGCGCCCGCCATGGTTAGATACCACAATACCATCCGCGCCAAAGCGAACCGCATCTTTGGCATCTTCTTCATCTAAAATGCCTTTAATGACCATTGACCCTTGCCAACTGTCACGAATCCACTGCAGATCTTTCCAAGAAATAGAGGGATCAAAATTGTCACCTAGCCAACCGATATAATCTTCAAGTTTGGTGGGTTTACCACGATAAGTCGAAATGTTGCCCAGATCGTGAGGTTTACCTAACACGCCCACATCCCATGCCCAGCTTGGGTGGCACACAGATTGCGCCATGCGACGCAGATGAGCATTAGGTCCGCTCATGCCCGAATGCATATCTCGGTAACGGGCGCCGGGGACGGGCATATCAACGGTAAAGACTAAGGTGGTGACGCCAGCGGCTTTCGCCCGCTGTAACACATTGCGCATAAACCCGCGATCTTTCAACACATAAAGCTGAAACCACATAGGGCGCTCAATGGCAGGGGCCACTTCTTCAATAGGACAAACGGATACCGTGGATAGGGTAAATGGAATGCCTTTTTTCTCGGCCGCTTTGGCCGCTTGTACTTCACCACGACGGGCATACATACCCGTGAGCCCAACAGGAGCTAAGGCAATGGGCATGGCCAGTTTTTCGCCAAACAGTTCTGTCTCTAAACTGAGATCGGACATATTTCTTAGCACCCGTTGCCTAAGTGCCACCTCGGCAAGATCTTGGGTATTGTGCTTTAAGGTACGTTCATCATAGGAACCACCATCAATGTAGTGGAATAAGAAAGGAGGCAGCTTTTTTTTAGCTACAGCGCGGTAATCAGTGGAAGAGGAAATAATCATAATTGCTGTTCTCGTATCTTCGTGATTGAAATAAGGGTCAGAAGTTGCTGGCGCTTTGAGTATAGGGAACAAGATAAGGGCACATATGCGCCCTTATTTTTTGCCACAGTTAGGTCATTAACAGGTCGCTAAATTGCAATCCATAAATGATGAGCATGCCGATAATGCCCGTCATGATGAGGTAGTAGATGGTTGGAATAATGGTTTTGCGCAATACCGCCCCTTCACGACCTAACAGGCCAACCGTTGCCGATGCAGCCACCACGTTGTGAATGGCAATCATGTTACCTGCCGCTGCGCCTATGGCTTGTAGGGCTACCATAATGACAGTGGAGATATTCAGAGTTTGCGCCACTTCAAACTGGAACTGGCTAAACATCATGTTAGAGACGGTATTTGACCCTGCAATGAAGGCCCCTAGAGCACCAATGGTGGCACTGAGCATAGGGAAGGCGCCACCAACGAGAGCGGAGGCAAAGTTTGCGGTTGTCACCGGCATACTCGCTAGATCAGCCCCATTGATACCAGAGTTAATAAAGATGCGTACCATAGGAATGGTAAACAGCAACACAAAGCCAGCACCGATGAGGGTTTTACTCGACTCACCAAAGGCATTGCTAAGGGCTTTCATACCACCGGACTGCAAAAGTACAGCCAGCAAAGCCACAAAGACTAAGATGCCACCCGGTAAATAAAGCGGTTGGATAGATGTGCTGATACCCACTTCACCTAAAATATTGGCGAAGGAAAGACTCACGCTTTGTAGCATGCCTTTAAACTCTGGGCTAACACGGCTAGCAACAAGGATGACAGCAAGCATGACATAAGGGGCCCATGCTTTAGCCAAACTCATTGGCGTGCCGGTTGTTTTCTCTTTTAGATCAATCTTTAAAGAGCCTAACCATTCTGCTGGCCATTTATCTTCGCTATCAAAGTCCCACGGCTTTTTAGGCACTAAGAAACCTTTTTTGGCTGCTGTAACCACAATAGCCAAACCAATCATTCCACCAATTAATGACGGGAATTCAGGGCCAAGAAAGACACCAGTTAAAGCGTAAGGAAGAGTAAATGCAAGGCCGGCAAATACAGCGAAAGGCAGAATATCTAGCCCTTCTTTCCAACTGCGATTTTTGCCAAAGAAACGCGTTAGCATCACCGCCATTAATACCGGAATTAGGGTACCCACAATGGCGTGAATAATGGCCACACTTGAGGTGATTTGTTGTAGGTAAGCCTCCCATGTTGAGCCGTTTACCAGTAGCGACTCACTAATGTTGTGGGTATCTAATCCTCGGTTGACTCCGACAATAATGGGCGTCCCCACAGCGCCAAACGAAACTGGAGTGGACTGTATCATCATGCCCATTAGCACAGCGGCAAGGGCCGGGAAGCCAATGGCGACTAACAGTGGCGCGGCAATAGCTGCCGGCGTACCAAATCCAGAAGCCCCTTCAATGAATGAACCAAAACACCAAGCGATGATAATGGCTTGTATGCGACGGTCACAGGAGATATCAGTAAAGCCATTGCGTATAACTGTGATGGCTCCGGTGTGCTTGAGAGTGTTTAATAAGAAGATAGCACCAAAGACAATCCACAATACTGAGACAGTAATGCCTAAGCCTTGAAAGATAGAAGCGATCACGCGATTTGCTGACATATCCCAACAGAGCAGTGCAATGGCCACCGTTAGAGCAAATGCCACAGGCATGGCTTTTTTAGCTGGCCAATTGAGGCCAACTAACAATATTGCCGCAACGACAATGGGTGAGAAGGCCACTAAGGCCAGTAGGGTTTCACTCATGGGTTTCCTTCCTCGTACGTTTGCATGGCACGGACAACATTGACGTTACCTCCATGAAAGTATCTTGTGATGAATTTGTTAATCGAGCGTGAATTTAATCCTTTATTTTTTATTGATATAGAGAAATAATGAAAATGATTATTTCCAAAAATGATGTAATAACATGCGAGCAGACGATTTAATTCTATTTTCTCAGGTTATAGAATTGGGTAGCTTTAGTAAGGTAGCTGAAAAAAATAACCTTACAAATTCGGTAGTTAGCAAAAGAATTGCTCGATTAGAGCAAAATGCAGGGACACAACTACTGTATCGAACCACCCGCAAATTAAGCCTCACAGAAGCGGGTAAGATATTGTTAAATAAAGCGAAAAGTGTGACTCAAGCCACTGAGGAAGCCAAAAAAGCGGTGTCTGGGTTGGGACAGAATATTTCGGGGCACATTAAGATGTCGGTGCCGACGATTTCGGGTGAGCTCATTTTGGCGGATGCGGTCGCGGAGTTTTGCAATCAAAACCCCGGGTTATCGGTGGATATGTCCCTAGAAAATCGCTTTGTGGATTTGATTTCAGGGGGGTATGACGTGGTGATCCGTACCGGATACTTAGAAGATTCTAGCCTAATTGCACGGCATATCATTGATTCACAATGGGTGGTGTGCGCGTCGCCCAGCTATATTGCGCAAAACGGCAAACTGCATCATCCTCGTGAGTTGGTTAAGCACAACTGTTTGCAGTATGCCTATCAAACCACAGGAGCGAGTGAATGGCAGTTTAAGGGCGCTGATGGCAACTACCTAGTGAAAGTATCTGGAGGGTTTTCCACTAACAATGCCACGGCATTACGTCGCTCTGCGCTGGGTGGGCACGGGATCGCTTATGTGCCAAGGTGTTTGGTGTATGATGATTTTTTAAATGGCGATTTGATTGATATCTTTCCTGATTTGGTGGGGAAAAAATTAGGTATTTATGCGGTGTACCCTTTTACTCGCCAACCCCCTAATAAAGTAAAAAGGTTGATTGAGCATATTCGTCAGCGATACTTGGCACTAGGGCACTGTTTTTGATGAGATTCAGAGGATGGCTTTCATCGCCTTTGACGTCTAAAATGGCAGAGGTTACAGGACTTGCGCTTAATAAGCGTAAAGCGCAATCAATACAGTAGAGAGTGAAAATGGTACAACATAGGAGAGTGGCATGTCATTGAGTCTACAGTTGGCCCTTTTTCGCGATGTGGTGCAGCAAGGTTCGTTCACAAAGGCCGCCGCCTTGCACGATATGGACAACTCGGCGCTATCAAAACAGATCAAAAAGTTGGAAACGGATCTTGGGGTGCAGTTATTAAATCGCTCTACACGCTCTTTCTCTCTCACCTCTGCCGGTGAGGAAATTTTACAGCAAACGCATGTGCTTATGGACACCCTCACTCACATTCATAGCATTGCTGATTCCTATCACAGTGAGCCAAAAGGCACATTGCGTATTACCTCCCCCATCTTTTTTGGCCAACAGTACCTACAACCAGTAGTGACGCGATTTATGAAGCAATACCCTGATGTACAAGTGATTTTGTCCTTAGATGATAAACGGGTCGATATTATTGCAGACCAATTTGATCTGGCCTTTCGGGTGGGGAAACTAAAAGAGTCAAACCTCATTGCCAAGCAGATAGCTAAAACCAATTTTGCATTGGTAGCATCCGAGGATTTTGTAGAGCTGCACGGATTACCGACAACGCCTCAGCAACTATTGGCGCTGCCTGCGGTGGTGTACAGCAATGGCAGTGTGACCCTAGACCGAGTTCGTATTAGTGACACCGCTCATTCATCTAATATGGTGACGTTGAGAATGCAGGGCAATTATAAAGTGAGCGATGTACGCACTATGATGGGCGCAGTAAAAGATGGTTTGGGCTATGCGCTCATTGATCTATTTAACTTAGACCGACCCATCGCACAATCAAAATTGCTACCATTGCTGACCGATCACCGATTATCCACCATGGATACGGGGATTTATGCTATGTATCCGCATCGCAAAAAAACCTTACTCGCCAGTGAATTTATTCGATACGTGGAAGATCATATTGGTTCTCCCGCCATTTGGGAGAGCCACATTCCTCATTATTCCACCTTGTACCAGTAACGCTTAATCTACCAGTTCGATATCGAGGCTATCTAACAGGCTTAGGGCTTCGTAACGAGAGAATTTGGCCCCTGCTAAGCGGTTATTATTAAGATCAATAGCCATATTTGATGATTCGGTAAAGTTCACTTTCTCAAGGTTTGAGCGCATAAACAGGCTGTGAGTAAAATCGCAATAAGTAAGGGTAGATGAGGAAAAATCCCCCTCTCTAAAATCGGCGTCATGCAGTTTGCACTCCACCATAGTTAACTCTTGCAAGGTCAAACCAAACCATGAGCAATCATTTAAAATACACTGTTTAAATGTCAGTTCATTATCGGCGTGAAAACTGGGCCAGTGCGCGGTAGTCCAGTCGATGCCTACCAGTTTACTCTCACAAAATGTGACCTGATACCAACGACAGTTGGGAACTTTAATTAAGCTCAAATTACAACGAACAAAGCGACAATTAATAAACTGACAATGCTTAAACTGTGTTTCGGAAAAATCACAGTCAACAAACTCGCACTCTTCAAACTCAATATCATGAAAAATCTGAGCAATATCGGTCTGTTTGGCAAAATGTTCATCGTAATATTGCTGCTGGTTTTTCATAAACGTTCCTAGTGACAAATAAAGGATAACTTTACCCTGCAAACGCATCATTAGCGAGGGCTATTTCGCTGCATAAAAGACGGCAAAATGCTAATGAGTGACAGGGTTTAATTTCAGCGCAGCGTCAATGGGATAAGGCAAAAGTCTAATAAGTAAAGACTATCATGTTGGTAATCTTTACTTATTAGTCAAGGGGAGGGTGGGGCTTTATTATCGGCGCAAATTTTCCCACGAATCACAAGGTGTGCGCAATAACTTGTGATGTTAAAAAAGCCGTTAATGATGAAGCGTTTTATAATTGTTCTTTTTATGCCATTTATGGTGCAAGGTCACGATTTGCACTTTTCCCCTCATATTACCGTTGGCCCTATGTATGGTACAGGGATCAGTGGTTATGGTGGTCAACTAGGTATCACAAATGTGTTTGGTAACAATACGCTGTATGCAAGTGTTGAGCAGATTGAGTACCGATATTTTACAGATGAAGAGAGGTGGAATACCTATCGTATAGGTATCCAGCACCCTTTAAAGTATGAGCCTAGAGTACAGTTTCAATTTGAACTAGGAAGCATAGATTATACTGGCTCCCGAGACTTGGCTTGGGATCTTCAGTCTCGCAGTGGTCATGGTATATCTTCATCTACTGCTGTGGTGTTTAAATTTAATTCTTATTTTGCGGTCAGAGGCGGGATTTCGCTGAACTATGTAGATCATAAAAATACATTTTTGCCTTACTCGGTATTTGGCAATATAGACTTAGGCATAGTATTGAATACGAATTTTAATGGCCACTAAAATACTTAAAGTTGGTTTTTTAGCGTGTAATGATAGGGGGGTGGTAGATAGGCAGAGATAAAAACGCGAAACCGGTGCGGCGTCGCGTTGTCATTGTACAAACACTAGAGGCTATTTTTTGCCGTGTGCTTGTTTGTCTTCTTCCGTTAGTTCGCGAATTTTACGACTAATTTCACGGCGAGTTTTTGAAATTTCAGCGCTGGTAATGATATGGTCATCAACACGATCTTCGTAGTCAGCTTTCATGTTTTTCACAATCATAATGATTTCATCGTGACTCATATTGGGCTTGATGTAATCCATTAAGTTGTCTAAAAGGTCGGCACGTTTACGGTTATCGCGAACTTTCTTTTCGTGATCGAGGATTTCTCGTTTCAGTTTGTTTTTACGGCGTGCCAAATTTACAATTTCATATACGTTGTTCATTTTTTACCCTTAATGCCAATATTAACTAACGAAATTAAACCACAAGCGTTAGTAAACTTACAGTGTGAAGTTCACGCAGTGACCGTTGTAGTACTCTTTTCTTTCTTTAACCATTTTTTTCTTTTTTTAGTGACAAAACAAGAATGATTTCACAGACTTGTTATCCCATCCTAGACGATACTTACACAATCTTAGTAAACAATATTTAAAGATGGAATTTGAGAATGTTATTGCAACTATCTGCGCTCGAGGCACGCATTATTGGCTGTCTGATCGAAAAAGAAGTCACGACTCCGGATTATTACCCGCTGAGCTTGAATAGTTTAACGGCGGCTTGCAATCAAAGGAGCAATCGCGATCCTGTCATGGCGTTAACCGATGCACAGGTACTTGATGGTATTAATGGATTGATCGAACGCCGTTTAGTGAGTGACGATAGTGGCTTTAATAGCCGTACCGCAAAGTATCAACACCGCTTTTGTAATACAGAATTTGGTGATTTACAGTTTAGTGAACAAGACAAAGCCATAGTTTGTTCTATGCTGTTACGTGGGGCTCAGACTCCAGGCGAGTTGCGTACACGCACAACACGTTTAGCGCACTTTGCGGATGGAAAAGAAGTGGAAGCGACCTTAGAAAAATTGGCTGCTCAAGATTTTCCTATTGTGGTGAAATTGGCAAGAGAGCCAGGAAAGAGAGAGTCACGTTATCAGCACTTGTTTTGTGGTGAAGTGGACATGGCGGCATTAGCCAGTGAAGCGCCAGCAGTTGCTAGCTCTGTGCCAATGCGCGATAAAATTGTGGCATTAGAACAAGATGTGGCTACTTTGAAAGAGGAAGTGGCCGAGCTGAAAGCCTTGTTTGAACCTGCGCACTAAGTGATGAGCAAGGAAGAAGCCACTTGGTTTGTTTATTTAATTCGTACACGCCATAACGCATTATATTGTGGCGTAACGAATGATCTCCAGCGACGCTTTGCGCAGCATGTTAATGGCACAGGCGCTAAAGCATTGCGAGGAAAGGGGCCGTTGAGCCTAGTTTGGTCTATTAAGGTGGCGAATAAATCACAGGCATTAAAAGTCGAATATAGGATCAAACAGTTGAAGAAACCGCTCAAGGAAAGTTTGGTGTCTGGAGAAAATCCAAAATTGTTGGAGTCTATGCTATGCGAGTGATGTTAGCTGCTGCGTTATTGTCATTTTATGCGTCCGAATGTATGGCTACCACCACAGTTTTGCGCGAATACTGGGAGTATGAATCTTATCTCAACGAGCACCCTGAGCAAAAGAAGTTAACACAGGAGATGACGTTGCGCATCTCCAACCCGCCTATTAGCGCTAACATCATTCAAGATAGACCTATTGAAATAGATATTGTGTACCCAGGGTCGCAATTGTCTGATTATTGGTGGCGCAACATTAAAGCCTTGGAGCTAAGGCTAAAAGAGCTCAATATTGATTTTCGGTTGCGTAAATACTCATCCCGCCCCAACATTGACCACCGTCAAGAGGGAGAAAGCCTGAAAAAGGCGCTACAAAATGAACCTGATTATCTCATTTTTACCTTAGACTCTAGTCGGCACAAAAAATTTGCTGAAAGTGTCTTAAGTAGTAATAAAACCAAGTTAATTCTGATTAATATTACCACACCCATTAAGCAATGGGATGAACGTCAACCCTTGATGTATGTGGGGTTTGATCATGTAAAAGGGAGTATATTGCTTGCCCAAGAGTACATGCGCAACTACCCTGAGCAGGCCAATTTTGGGCTAATGTATTTCTCGCCGGGCTACATTAGTGAAGCGCGCGGTGATACCTTTGTAAAATACATCAAACATCAAGGGGATTATGCGGTGAAAACGGCCTATTTTACCCATGCGAACCGTGCTTCGGCCTATGAAGCTACCTTAGCGATGCTTGATCAGCAGCCCAATATAGACTTTATTTACGCTTGCTCTACGGATGTGGCGTTTGGCGTGAGCGATGCGTTGGCGGAGTTAGAACGAGAAGATGTGATGGTGAATGGCTGGGGGGGAGGGTCTGAAATAGAAGCCATTAAAAGTGGTGATCTCGACTTTACTATTGTGCGTATGACAGATGAAACCGGTTTGGCCATAGCCGAAGGGATTAAGCTGGATTTGCAAGGTCTACCCGTTCCGAAAGTATTCTCGGGCAAGTATCAAGTACTCACTAAAGACGATGATCCGCAAATTGCACGGGATCTAAAATTAAAAGCCTTTCGATATTCAAATAGGTAGGTATGAAGCTAGTGGCTAGGAAAAAATCTCTGACGGCCCAGATTATTCGCGTGTCTTGGATTTCTTGGTTTGTGGTGATTGTGGGTTTTGTGTTTTATAACTATCAGTTAGGAACAAAAACCTTTGAAACTGAGTTAGAGAGAAACTTCAATCAAACGGCGCGTATTGTTAAGCAGTTGATGGAAAATCGCCTGCAAACGATTCAAGTAACCCAAGATATTACTGCAAAATCGACCACTCTTATCGACCTTTTTGATGCTAAAAACTACCAAGCTATTGATAATTACATGCTTAAACTTGAGGAGTTTGACCCTAATGGTGCGTCGGATTTTCGGTTTATATATCGTTATGGCGATTTGGCTTGGGATGACGGCAGTGCCGCATTTTATGGTTTGACCCATGCGCAATTATTAGCTCTAGGAGAGAAGGTTGATTTTAATAATAGTTGGTACTTCTTAGGGCCTTCGGTAAAGCTGGGTAATAAGCATATTATGATCCGTCGTTCGCCATTTATTAACCCTAAAAGTGGTGAAGTTGTTGGGCATTACTACGTAGGTTTGGTGATGGATAACAACGTAAGTTTTTTACGGGATGTAGTGATCGATGCCGATGTCAGTGAAATTATGCTGGTGGAAGGGGGGGAGATCATTGCCTCTTCCTCACCGGTAATCAGCAAGAAACTGCAACAAAATGAACCCGTTAAGCTGGCCGATCAAACCTTTTTTTCCTCTGAAATGATGAGTCAGGTAGACGTGATGGTCGGAGGGGTAGTTAGCCCAATTCATGCCGTTTTCATTCAAAATACTAGCCGATTAGATACGCTTGAAGTGAGTTTTGCGGCCTCTTTGCTGTTTGCATTATTGGCGGTTACAGCATCCGCTATTGCCATCACTCGGTTTGTACAGCGCCGGGTAGAAAAAGAGCTTACCAGTGTAATGGTGTTGGCTGATAGCTTTGATAGCGTCAAAAAGCAGCTCAGTTTTAAAGGTTCGAATATTATCGAATTTGATCGCTTAGGTAATACCTTGTTGCAGAGTATTTTGCGAGAAAAACAAAAAGAAACCTCGTTTAAAAATTTGTTTAATTTTGCATTATTACCAACGGTGCTATTTAGCAATAATAAAAACATTTTAGAGCTTAACCCTGCCGCCATTGAGGCATTTGAAAATGACCGACACGCTGTTGCCTTGAAGACACATCTCGATCAGCATTTAGATTTTGTTTTACAAACGCAAAAGCATACCGAAGTAGATATCTCTTTAGGGGAGCAAATTTATCGCTGGAGTATTGTGCCTATTTTGGTGGAAGGTGCTGCTCCTACCTTAGTGGTACAAGGGCGAAATATTACCCAGTTTATTGAAGCCGAGCGTCAAAGTGAGCGTGCCCGTAAAGAAGCGGAGCAAACGGCGGCGACACGAGCGGAATTTTTAGCCAAAGTCAGCCATGAAATCCGTACACCGTTAAATGGCATCTTAGGTATGGCGCAATTATTGGCTCAGAATGTGCAGTTGGATGAACAAAAAGTTCAAGTACAGATATTGAATCAAAGCAGTGAACATCTACTGAATATGTTGAATGATATCTTAGATTTTTCACGTATTGACAGTGGTGGTTTGACGATTGAACAGTTGGATTTTCCTCTTAACCAAGTGATCAAAAAAATCGAAAGCTTTGCTCAACCTAGTTGCATGCAAAAAGGCTTGAAGTTCTCCCTAGTGCGCAACTTTGATGATTCGATTATTGTGCATAGTGATCAGCTCCGTTTAACGCAAATTTTGCTTAACTTACTCAGTAATGCCATTAAGTTTACTGCGCGCGGTGCGGTGAGTGTGGATGTGCAGTTGCGTAGTGGGCAAGCGGGACGACAAGAGCTGTATTTTTCGGTAAGAGATACGGGCATTGGTATTGCTGAGGATCGATTGGAGTCGGTCTTTTTAGCCTTTACTCAGGCAGATATTACGATTAGTCGAGAATACGGCGGTACGGGCTTAGGGCTAAGTATTGTGCAGAGTCTGGTATCTCATTTAGAAGGAGACATTACTGTTGAAAGCCAATTAGACAGTGGCAGTTGTTTCTCGGTGACGATGCCCATTAAGATCATCAATGAGGTGCCTATTGCTCATGATGATGGCCATCAGTGCTCCGTTAAGGGGGGGCAGATAGTGCCTGCTGCATGGTTTGAACCGCGAAAAATTCAAGTATTATTGGTTGAGGATAACAAAACCAATGCTTCAGTCATTCAAGCATTAGGAAAACGCCATGGATTGGTTTTTGATTGGGTGACGGATGGCTTACAAGCCATCGAAAAAGTGAAAACCAACACCTATGATGTGATATTTATGGATAACCAGATGCCGTTTATGGATGGTATTGAGGTGACACAGAAATTACGTGAGCATTGGGGAGTGACTACACCGATCATTGCTTGTACTGCGGACGGGTATCAGTCCACCGCGGACGCATTTATGTCGGCGGGGGCCAATGCGGTGTTAGTTAAGCCAATATTAGAAGATAATCTTTTACTTACGTTGCAACAGGTTTTGGAGTCAGCGCAATGCTAAATTATCAAGAGATTGATGTTCCGTTTCAGTACCGTCACTGTTGCTGGTTTTGTGGTGAACCCAGTAATGATGCGGTGGATTTTCCTAAGGTGAACAGCGCTTATTTGGCTCATGTGCCACTAACGTTACCCGCATGCAAAGAGTGTAAGGTGTTGAGTCAGTCTTGTGTGACGGATTCTATTTGGGATTTACAATTAGAAGTTAACCATGGGCTCATGAAACGCTATGCCAAACATTTAGGTATTGGAGTAAATTGGACCCAACAAGAGCTTGAGCAAACCTGCTTAGAGGGGACATCTTTTAAAGGTTTTACTGACAGCGCTTGGATGATGTATGAAATAGCCAAAGGGCGAGTGGATTTTTCTGGCTGGTCTCTGGCGATTAATGGCGTGCCATTGGACATCATAGACGAAAGTTGTGGTTTTGAGTTTGCAGGCTCTCGATTTATTGATTTTGAGGCTGCGGTGGCATTTTATCAGCGCTCAGAATCGTTGAATAAATATTTATTAGAAGGGCTGGTGGCAATTTTAGGGCAGTCGCAATTAGCATATGCGTTACGTATAGCGCGCCTGCACCCTTCCATCACAAAGCGTTCTGCGGATAGCGTATTATCGGAAATTGCTCAGCAACAGCAAGATACAAAAGCGATGATCAATGCTGAGGTAATTTTGACACCACTGACATCTGTGACATTAGACGATGTATTGCCGGTGACCATAGACAAGCAACAGGCGACGGCGGAAAGCATCCTGTGGGCAATGCACAGAGGCATACAAAATTTGGCCCAATTGCAACAATGTGAGGACGCCTTTTTTGAGCAATACGAACACCTAGGTGGTGTGGTGGCATTTCAACTTTATCATGGCTTGCAATTATACCTAGAGGCAAGGAGCAACCCTAATTGGTGTGAGTCTCACGACCCTAACCACCAATTATGGCCTAAATAAAATCGAGACACCCATGATAAATCATGGCTTAGCAGTGAGTTTAACTGGGACACCCACAATAAAAGTTTCTTTAAAATCCAGGCATCAAATGATTGATTGATTATTGAGACACCCATGATTACGAGCGTGCTAAGAGTTAGAGATTGTTAATCGAGACACATATACATATTGATAAAAATATCATGGGTGTCTCGATTAAAAGGATTTAATTTAGTCGCAAGGGGCTGATGAGCTGTTTTATTGTTAGATGTTTTGTTTAGGGATCTTGAGTAAAAACAATATCGGGATGATGAGAACAAACATCATTGTGATAAACGAGAAAGTATGCACAAAAGCAATGATTTCAGATTGCTTCTGTACTTGCTCTTGTAAGATAGTTTGTGTGGTAGGATCGTTTAAGTTTAACCCTGTATCACTCAGCCATTGTTGAAGATTGGGATTGTATGGGTTAATCGATTGGCTTAACGAATTCCATTGCTCTTGTGAGCTTCTAAACTGATAGGTTGTAGCAATAGAGATACCGAATGAGCTGCCAATTGTTCTAAACAAGTTAAAGATACTTGCACCTGCTACACCTTGATCTGGTTTTAGTGTTGTGTAGGCAATAGAGGATAGGCTAGAAAAAACTAACCCCATGCCACATCCTTGAATGAGGCTTGGTATGATCAGCCAATAAAAGTCTATATTTTCTGAATATTGGGACATAGTAATGCCTGCAATACCGCACAAAATTGCACCGGATGCGACCATTCCTTGTAGGCGATTATTGTTCATAAACTTGGCTGTCGCAATAAGAGTGATTGCTGCAGCAATCCCCCTTGGTGCCATTAATAGCCCTGTAGTATCAACAGGATAGTTAAGAACGCCTTCTAACATCATTGGTAATTGTGCAGTTAAACCAAATAAAGCACTGGCAAAAATAGCCATCATTAAAGAGCCTAATGCTAGATTTCTATTACTGAGCATCCAAATAGGTGCAACAGGGCTTCGCGTTTTGAAACTACGATGAACAAAGAAGGCAATACCAACAAATGCCATTACCATACTGATCTGTATGACTCTAGATTCAAACCAGTCAAGTTGGTTACCTTGGTCTAAAACCATTTGTAGCATACCAATACCAACGGCCATGGAAATCATGGTGGGCCAATCGATGACTGCGGTGCGTTTATTTGATGCCTTAACAAACAGATAGATCATGGTTAGGCAGAATAAACCCACAGGGACATTCACGTAGAAAACCCAACGCCAATCCATGTTTTGAGTTATTAAACCACCTAATGTTGGGCCTAAAATAGGACCGAGCAGAATACCAATACTAAAGATAGACATCGCTTTGCCACGTTCATTAGCAGGAAAAACCGAAATAAGTAATGATTGAGATAATGGAATAACTACAGCGCCAAACATCCCTTGAATAATGCGAAATAACACCATAGTTTCAATGGATTGAGCTTGACCGCATAAAATAGATGCGATCATAAAGCCTGTTACAGCAGTCAGTAATAAACGGCGCTCACCAAGTTTGCTGGAGAAAAAGCTGGTTAATGGAATAAAAATGGCTTCTGCCATGGTATAGGCAGTTAACACCCAAGTGATAGTATCTGATGTCGCGCCAAGCGCCCCTTGCATTTGAGGAAGTGCGACATTGGCAATGGTCATATCGAGTAAAACCATGATTGCAGAAGTCATCACTGCAATCACAATCATAGTACGCTTGAAAGGTGTGATGTTTTCCACGACTATTCTCCAGCCGTTGTATCCACAGTTACTTGAGTACTAGAACCAATTCTTAATATTGGTGTAGAAGATAAATCATCGGTAATGATAATTTTAACTGGGAAACGTTGGCCTACCTTCACCCAGTTGCCAGTGGCATTTTCTGGTGGAAGTAATGAAAAACTAGTACCACTGGCTGGAGATATTTTATCCAACTTACCGTGCCATACTTGGTCTGGATACATATCTATTTTAATTTCAACAGGTTGCCCTTCAGATAGGCGTGGCATTTGTGATTCTTTGAAGTTAGCTTGAACCCATTGGCTATATTGTTTTACCACTGGAAATAGGGGTTGCCCTGTGGAGACAAAAGTACCTAAATGTATTTTTACGTCGCCGACATAACCATCAAAAGGTGAACTAATTTCTGTATAGCTAAGTTCGAGCTCTGCCTTTGCAAGATGAGCTGCAGCTTGCTGTACAGCTGCAGAGGCAACACCTTTTCCCCCCTGCGTATCAATGGCTTGTTGTAATCCAGCTTGGGCGGCATGAAGGTGCGCTTGAGCATCAGCAAGACGAGTACGGTCAGTATCACCTTGTTGGATAGGGACTAAGTGTTTCGCGACTAATACTTGCGTTCTTTTATATGTTTTTTGTGCATTAAGTAGATTTGCTTTCGCTTCATTGAGTTGAGCTATGGCCGCGTTAACCCCAGATTCTTGAGATTTATTTTGCTGAAGTGCTGCTTGATAAGCAGCCTGAGCTTCTTTTACCGCGATAGTATAAGGTTGAGAATCCACAGAAATCAGGTGATCACCCATATGCACAAACTGAAAGTCATCAACTGAAATTTTTGTAATACGCCCTTGTACAAGAGGAGTTACAGAAACAGTTTTACCGTGAACATAAGCATTTTCAGTTGATGGGTGAAGGTCACTGTAGTGCCAGTAATATGCAATACCACCAGCAAAGGCTAAAAGGATGATAGCGGTAATGTACCCTTTAATGTATTTCTTCATGACCAACCTAGTTTGACGTCAAATAATGATGATAATTCAAGGGGCTAGACTATAAGCTCTAATATGGGCATTGAATATGCGAAAAATTGCACACTTACTTTTAATTTCTGAATTCTAATTCAGTCGATATTATATTGACTACAAACGTAATTAATGTGCATCCGCCCCCTAAATCATAGATAATAGCGCTCAATTTTCCACCACCCTCCAATCATAAATCTGAAAACATAAGTTGCAACATAAGTTGCCACCCATTCTAATTCAATAAGATAGCATTGTATTTTTAGGTAATCGTATAGCAGGTACGCTTAGGTTCTCGATATATCATGAAAAAGAGTGAATTACAGTGTGACGGGCGTAGCGATATCGTTGATAACAAAAAAAGGTGATTTATCGCATGCAGGAACTCACCCAAAGTAAAATTGGGGGGATTTTTGGGGCTTATAAATTAATTAATGGCTCAATTAACTGGTTTTCAAGTATCGGCAACAATTTGCAAAATGCCGTCGCCGTTTTTCTAAATGCTCACAGTAAGATGTCAGTTCTTCAAGTGTCCCAACAGGGCCATGGAACAAGTGGCCAAATTGAGTGATAAGTGTCATCCAGTTATCGGGGGCAATATTCATTTTTACTAGTAAATCCTGACTACCAGTACTGATAGCGCCACGCTTATCATCCCGAATTAACCGCCCTGTTTCATCAATGAGTTGTAAGTAGTCACTTAGCGGAAAAGCCACGCCCTTAGGTTGATTGTGCTGTTCATTTTCTATAAAAGGCAGTAAACGTTTAGGTTGCTCTCCTCTTAAAGCACCCCGAATGCGAAGTTGAATGCTGGTATGCTCTGACTGCTCAAGTGTTTTGGCCATTTTGGCTCTAATTGGATTTAAATCTACGTAAGCCATGCAGGTAATGAGCGCGGCTTCATCGAGCAAGGCTTGAGATTTAAATCGTCCTTCCCAAAATCGGCCAGAGCAGTTGTCCTCTTGGTTGGCCCGGCGTGCGATGGGCTCATTGAGACAACGCATAAACCAGCTGATATCACAAAGACGACTTCGATAAGTAGCAATCCTATGCTGCAATATTGCGGTATCTGCAGGGGGCAGTAAATGCCCTTTAACAAAGCGATGAGTGAGTTCATCGCCTTTAAATATTTGATGCCATTGCTCAAGTACTTCTCTGTCACTCCAGCCGTTGGCGGCCTCAATATCAACGTGTAACACCACATGTAAGTGATTGGACATAATAGCAAAAGCGGCAACATCGATGGCAAATACTGATGTGAGTTTTAGTAATAATGATTCAACCCAACCACGTCTATGGTCGTAATTTTTCCCGGAGTAAGTATCGTCGCCACAAAGGTACGCGCGCCTGACAACGCGACTGCAGCAATGATAATAAGGCGTATCTTCAAGACTAATTTGAGTTTTTCGCGGGCGAGGCATTAGGTTACTCCTGCATTCAAATCGTGCATTTAGTTTAGTCGATTATGCAAAACATGCACTGTCGTGTAGGTGGGTGGCATAATTTAATTACAGTTTGATTTAGTTATACATAAATAAGAATTAACAATGGGTGGCATGATTAAATACGATTAAATAAGCTTTACTAGCTGGTAGAGTGTGGCGAGGGCTGAGGTAGTCATATAAATACAAACCGGCCCGGATCATCCAAGCAGGGCGAAGGTGAGGGCGATGTGGCAGGCGAAAGCGCATGGGTTTGATAATATGCGGAGCCTTTTTTAGTAGCACTTCTCTTTCTGCTAAAGCTTCAGACACTAGTCTAAATTGGTAGTGTTCTAAATAGCGTAAACCGCCATGAAGTAATTTAGAACTGGCCGATGAAGTCGCGCTAGCAAAATCTTCGGCTTCAAATAGCGCGCAAGAGAGTCCACGACAAACGGCATCCGCAGCAATACCGACACCATTAATGCCACCGCCTACGACAATAATGTCGAGTACATCTTGGGGAAGAGGATCGATATGTTGTGAGTCCATGGGCAATGTATCCTATATATCTTCTCATACCGGTGTCTGAACCGTTCGCAGTCAGCAATACCAATCGTACTAAATATCGGGTCATTCTAGATTGTAAAAATACTCGATAACTGCGCTACAATTTTTGATTGTAGAATAACGACTTATGGAAAAGTTCTGCTTTGTTTTTGAGCATTTTTTTGATCACTTACTTGGTATAATTTAACAGCCTAGTGAGTGTTAACACTTGATAACCGCGCGAAATTTTTGCTTGTGAACGGTATTGCAACGACGGTTATTCGCTCTAATAAAGAGTTTAAGACATTATTTACGATAAATCGGTAGGGTTAACAGGATTTTAGTGTCGTTTGTGAAGGGGGTAATCAGGCAGTGCATTTTCGCAAATGGCGCCCAAAAAAGGTGAGGGTCAAACTTTGTTGCTATGCCGAGTTGCTATCGCTATTACAACAAGGCATTTTACAGCAAGGCCTTGCAATTATCCGCCGTATTTTAGCGTTGGGAACTAAAAGCTGACATAGCAAGAGGAAAGCTGAGACAAGGTAGAATAATGACTCATCCCACCTTGTTTTTAAGAGAATTCCTCGCACTGTTTCTGTTTACGAGTTTGCCGCTATTTCTGGCCGTTTATATACGCTTTAAAACGGGCTTTGGTAGCATCATCGGCTTTGTTGTACCAAAACATCAGCATCTCTTCTTCGGTGGTAGCGGTACTTGCACCCGAGGTCGGAGCCTTAGTCTCTGCGCCTGTTGGTGAAACGGGTATTACAGCCACCTCTGTGCCCGAGGTTTGTGCAGCAGCAACCGCAGCATAGGCAATACTATTGGCCGTAGCGACAGCTGCAACACTGCCAGAAGCATTAAATTCAACCATTTCCGCTGCATAGTCACGACCAATTTGCATGCCGTTGTGCATCAATTTATCTTGAGCTATTTCAAGCTGATTTCCAGATTTATCAATTAACTGCCACTGAGGGTTTTTGTTAAATTGACGAGCCTCTCTGGTGTTACGATATCGAGGAAACTGAAATTTAAGCTGTTGATCATCCGCTGCAAATTTCGCCACAATGACATCAGAGGTCACTTTTTCTACTTTTTGCCCTTGCTTAAACATAGGCTGGTAACGAAATACGATTTGGTTTTCGCCATCGGGTAATATAGCGGTAGAAGTGGATGAGAAAAAACCACCTTCAATGATAGGTTTTGCACCATTGACGAGTAATAAGTCTACATGCTCAGGCAGGTCAATTTTAATGTCTGCAAATGCAGGAGCAGTAAATGAAAGTGCTAGTCCAGTTAGCAATATTTTCTTATACATTGATCATCTCTAATAGTTATAGGCTCAAGACCTGTTTGATTTTGAAAACGTCTGACTGAGTGTTTCAATTTTAGGTAACATTCTGTGTATCAAATGCAGTTGTTGCAAGATCATCTGTGCAGATGTGCCATCACTCTCACGCCATTGGGATAATTTTTGTTGAATATGATTGCTATCAAACACTTTTGCATCAAAGGTTTCATCGCGCAGCACTTTTTCAATAGCCACTAGCTTAACATGGATCTCCTGATAAGCATCAATCACTAATTTATGAGTGGTGGCGTCATTTAGTTGGGTGCGATGTGCCCCTAGCGCTGATACATAACTGAGCAAAGCATGGCTTAGCGTTAAAAAACGAAAGCTTTCGTTCACCGCCAGTTGATACTTGCCCGGCTCTGCCAACATATTACTAATTGCGGCACTCAGGTTTGCATCATGACGATGGGCGGCACGGCGGGCAATTCGATAAGTTAAGTCGTCCGCTTTGCCTACTCGATATTGAGCAATCGTCTGCCCTAAATAGTCATTATTGGCTTGAATGGCACTGGCCATCAGGGAGGGTATTTTCTTGGATTGCCAGTCGGGTAAAATGAAATACACCGCAGCCACAGCCAGCACGCTGCCGATCAGGGTATCAATCAAACGTGGCACAATGACCGCATATCCGGCCCCAAGTTGAGAGAATAGAAACAGCACTAGCACGGTAATAATTGCCGTGGCATAGGCATAATTTTGTAGGCGGAAAGCAAAAAACAGGACGCTAGTTACCACTATAACCAATAACTGACCTTCTACTTCTGGGATCATGGTAAGCAAAATAACCCCAATAATTAAGCCGGCGAATGTGCCACTGATCCGGTGAAAAAGCTTTTGCTTGGTGGAGCTAAAGTTAGGCTGACAAACAAATAAAGTGGTCAGCAAAATCCAAAATCCATGTTCAATAGAAAACGCTTGAATGATGAGGTAGCCCAACGTCAGCGCCGTTGCCAAGCGAGCCCCGTGACGAAATAGCAAGCAAGAGGGGGATAGATTATCGCGCACTCTTTGCCACATCTGTTTGGCCGTGTGCGCTGCTTTGTCGTCCAATACACTATCTATGGAAGGCACGTCTGGGTTGTTGATGTTATTTAATAAGCGATCAACAGTGCATAAGTTATTAAATAGATACTGTAATTGAGCTAACGATTGTTGCCATTGAGGATTGTTTTGCTGTTGCAAATGACTCATTGCACCTTGCAGTTCATCTAAAGCAATCACCGAGTCTTGGCTACGGATATAGGGTTGATTTAGGCGTATGGAGCTTGCAATGCGTTGACACTCTTGAGCGTAGGTTTGCAGTAAATGCTTAAAGCGAAACAGCACATCAGAGCGCTCAAAATGCCCAGCTAGGTCTCGATAGCGATAATGGCTAGAACTTAACCGTTCATGGATGTCTTGAGCTAAAAAGTAGATGCGTAAAAAGCGGTCACTGGGCCCATCCACATGTCCCTTTTTGGAGCGCACCAACAAAGTATTGCGACACAACTCTAGGGCTTCTACCGTATTGGCATTGAGGCTCGCCTCCTTGATACGCATAGCTTGGGAGCGATTATCTATGGAGGGGTGAAAACGATTACTTTTAGCGTGTAAATAGTGGGAGAGTTGCTCAAAAGTTTGCGCCAAACTTAATTGCACCGGTTGCATGGGCCACAAGGTTTGCCATAGCAGGGAGAGCAAATAAAACCAGGCCGCTCCACTTAATAATAAAATAGGCTGCGTCCAAATGTCGGCGCTTTGTTCTGCGCCAAGCATAGTATAAATGGCAATCAGTAACGAACCGAAGGCAATGCTCGCGTAACGGGTACCCACAGCGCCAAGCATTATAAAAGCAAACGTTGAGCAAAATAAGCCAATGGCAAAAAGTGTCGGGTATGGGTATAAAATCTCAATAGAAAAGCTGGCAATGGCAAAGCAGATAAAGGTTAATGTCAGCGCTTTGAAGCGGCCCCATAAATTCTCATCGGTTTCGGCAAGGGCGGCGGCAATGACACCCAAAACCAGAGGCGTAATTGCGCTGTATTGTTTGAAGTACCAACAAGGGATCACCACGCCTAACATGGTAATGAGGATCAATAAGCTGTAATTGATGGTTTTACTCGCCCAAATATGGCGAAAAGAGACGAGTGTCTTTACTGTCATTTAGGCTAACCTTTTCTTATATAGGGATATTTTACACAGGCTTGAGTGGTTTTGCACTTAATTGCAGTATAGGTTTGTGTTTTTATCACCTTGTTAATGAATAAAAAATTAAAATTTATATCCCGCTTGATGCGCGAGGCAAGTGAATCATAGTAGACTGAGCAAGTTCCCTCTCTTTTGCAAAGGACAAGAAAGCGCACATGCAGTTGCAAGCCACCTCTTCGGCCAAATTTTTTATACAAGACGAATACTTTGCTATTAAGTTAGATAAAGATCAGCTTATTCTCACTTCCTCACATAACAAAACGTCGATCCCATTTTCGGAATGGAACGGTAAAACGTTAATAGAGCGTGGGGTGAAATGGGGTCATTTAACTTTTTATGGGCATCCACAAGTTCAGGCTAATGGCGATAGTGTGCAAAATGCATGGCAGGTGCAAGGGTTACCGTGGGGCGAACTCAAATCCTTTAGTCGTACTGCAGTGCAATTTTATGAAAAGTGGCACCGCTTACAATGCCGTCAGCTCAATTTATACTTGCCTAAATGGCTGCAAAAGCTGCATTTACTGCGTCAACAACCCGCTTATTTAGCTAACTCTCAATTGGACGCTTGGCAACAGATGGTGCACAGCGACTTGCAAGAGATGAACATCAGTCTCAATGATGCCACGCAACGCATGGCGGACGGCATGCAAGAAGTGAATGCTTGGCTCAACCCAACTTATGACGTGGTGGCGGAGCGCAACCAAGTATGGCTCGATAATGAGATGAACAATTGGCAAGTGTTGTTTAATCAAATCGAGACGTCTCCGCTGAATGCCTCTCAACAAAAATCCGTATTATTAAACAACGATCATAACTTGATTTTAGCCGGTGCCGGTACCGGAAAAACCAGTGTGCTTATGGCTAGAGTGGCGTATTTGCTGCAAAGTCACCAAGCACAAGGGGAAGAAATTGCATTGCTGGCATTTGGTAAAGATGCCGCCGATGAAATCGCTCAGCGCCTGTCGGATAAAATTGGGGTGACGGCGCAAAAAGTGAATGTCAGCACTTTCCATAAAATGGCGCTGCACATCATAGAGCAAGTGGAAGGTCAGCGAGCCAATGTTTCACCATTGGCTTATGAGCAATCACAAAAACAGCAGTGGTGCTCTCTATGGCTCAAAGAACATTGGACCAACACTACCAACTTTAAGCGCTGGCAAAAACACCTGTCATTGTGGCCCATTGCCTTTTTAAAAGGGGATGTAGAGCTAGCCAGCCAGTTTGAAAATCAAAAGTTAATTGCTTGGCTTGATCAACAAATTGAACAGTTGTGCGCCATGGGTGTAACCAAAAAGACCATTCAACAGCAGTTAGTAGAGCATCCGGAGTACTCTAGATTAAACAGTGAGTTACAACTGGTGTGGCCATGTTACCAAGCGTGGAAGCAGTACCTAAAAGATCAAAGTGAGTTGGATTTCCACTCCATGATAGAAAAAGCCACTCATTATGTGCTGAAAAATCGTTTTAAAGCCCCATGGCGTTATGTGATGGTCGATGAATACCAAGACATCTCTCCTGCACGCTTGGCGTTAGTGGAAGCCATTGTCAATCAAGTGTGTGAACAGGGTAGGCGCTCGTTGTTTGCGGTAGGGGATGATTGGCAATCTATTTATCAATTTGCAGGTTCAGACGTTAATCTGACCACGCAATTTATAGAGCGTTTCCCGCATGCTACGACGCACTTTTTAGACACTACCTATCGCTTTAACTCACAAATTGCTGAGGTGGCGGGTGAATTTATTACTAAAAACCCACAACAATTGAGCAAAACACTGATTGCGCATAATCAGAAAAAGCAAAAATCGGTATCGGTTGTGGCGGAAAAGAAACTCGAGAAACTGCTACGTCGCATTGGTAACACGGATATCTCTTTATCAGTATTGGTATTAGGGCGTACACATAAAGATAAGCCGAAACAATTTGCACAATGGCAAAGGGACTACAACCATTTACAGTTTACTTACATGACTTGCCATGCCAGTAAAGGTAAAGAAGCGGATATCGTGCTGGTAATGGGCGTGAATGAGAACAACTTCCCACAAAAAGAGCGCGCTCCACATTTGGATGTGGCCTTAAAATCGAGCAATGAAGCTTTCCCATTTGCCGAAGAGCGCCGCTTGTTTTATGTGGCATTGACTCGTGCCAAAAAAGAAGTGGTCGTTTGCTATGACTTGCAGCCGTCCATATTTGCCACAGAGTTGCTAGAAGGGGCGTACGCAGTAAGCAAAAAGTAGCCTTTTTCTCATCCGCCATCCGTATTCGCTGTCTTTATTAAATAGACATTTTATTAAAGACAGCGATCCTGCTCATCTACTATCGACAATTGCGTAAACCTGCAAAATGGTATCTCTGCCGACTGTATCAGCATTTAACCGTTATAAAGCACTAAACCTGTAAAGTGCTGACCATTTGTATCGCGCTATACTGTATACAAATGTTTAAATAGAAGAGCAGAAGAACATAGCAGGAGAGCATGGTGAACATAAAAGGGATGGTGATTGGCTCGGCGGTTGTGGCGTTGCTGTATATGGCTTTTGTTAGCAATACCTTTTCATTGCGAAGTTTACAAGTTCACGCCTTACATGCTTTGCAACAGGCAGAACGTTTTATTGCAAGAAAAGGGGCAACGCCTTCTGAAACGCGGGTAGTGACAAGTCGTACAAAGAGTAAAGCGGAAGAAGTATGGGAAGAAGATACCGAGGATGACACTAACTTGTTTATAACCGATAGCAGTGAAGAGACAGTATCTGCTCAAGGTTCGGCTAATAAGCCTCGCATCAGTGCATCGAAAACCCATAATAAGAGAGAGTAGTAAGCCACGAAATATCAGTGGCTTATGCAGTAAATTATTGTTTTTCGCAATGACTAAGTGCGATTTGCAAGATAGTGTTCATAATCAGGTATGGAAATATCCACTTCTTGATCTAAAAGAGCAGAATCAAACAAGAAGTGTGCAGTAGCACGATTGGTTGCAACTGGAATATTCCAAACACTGGCAATGCGCAGTAGGGCTTTGACATCAGGGTCGTGAGGCGCGGCATTTAGTGGATCCCAAAAGAAGATCATCATGTCTATTTTGCCTTGCGCAATTAAAGAGCCTAGCTGTTGATCGCCTCCCATAGGGCCACTCATTAGAGAGTCAATTTCCAGGCCAGTGGCATCACTTAATAGGTGCCCAGTGGTTCCGGTGGCGTATAAAGTGTGGCGAGCCAGTTTTTGTTTGTTTTCAGTTGTCCACTGTAGTAGTTCTTGTTTGTAGTGGTCGTGTGCAACTAAAGCAATGTGCTTTTTAGCCTTCATAGTACGGGTGGTTTTTTGCATGCTAAATCTACCTAACTTTGTTGTTGTTACATTAGATACTACCACTAGTCTGCTTGAGTGTGGGATTGGATAGTTAAATTTATTTTTTAGCGCAAATTTGTTAAATTGAGCGCGATTAACATAACAGAATCAGAGATATATAAATAATGAAAAAAGCCGTTGTTATCTTCAGTGGAGGCCAAGACTCCACCACATGTCTAGTGCAGGCGTTGACTCAATTTGATGAAGTACATGCCATTACTTATGACTATGGGCAACGTCACCGCCAAGAAATCGATACAGCAAAACAGTTGGCCAAAAAATTGGGGGTAAAAGCGCATAAAGTAATGGATGTGACCTTGCTCAATGAATTGGCTGTCAGTTCATTAACCCGAGATGATATTCCCGTCTCTAATGAGCTTGGCGAAAACGGTTTACCCAACTCATTTGTCCCAGGACGCAATATCTTGTTTCTAACCCTAGCGGGTATTTATGCCTACCAAGTAGGAGCCACAACGCTTATCACTGGCGTATGCGAAACGGACTTCTCAGGCTACCCAGATTGCAGAGATGAGTTTGTAAAAGCCATGAATAATGCACTCTCCCTTGGTATGGACTATCCGCTGCAAGTGCAAACGCCACTGATGTGGCTAAACAAAGCAGAAACCTGGGCCATGGCCGACCATTATGATGCACTGGCAATGGTGCGCGACCATACGTTAACTTGCTACAACGGCATAGTAGGAAGTGGTTGCGGAGACTGCCCAGCCTGCCACCTACGTGCAAATGGCCTGCTAGACTACCAACAACACGCCGAACAAGTAATGGCGTCATACCGACAAAAAACACAGTAACCCTACGCACACCATCACTCACCTCTGAACGCCCCATTTTGAAGCTCATCACTTATTCACCATAAGTAATGAGCCTCACCCATTAAGCATTTAATCAAGACACCCATACTTAAAGCCCCTCTTTTAAGCTCTTTTTAAAAGCTCTTTTTAACGGGACACCCATGATTAAAGTGAGCTGGTAACTCAAGCAAATAAAGATAGCTAGATGCGCTAAGTATCTACGTAAACAGCAAGTTAGATTAGCCATTAAGGTTAATATTTATCGAGACACCCACCATTACTTATCAAGACACCCATCAATAAATGTGCAAAAAAATAACAATGACACCCATAGCTAAAAGTGGATTTAATAGCCCTTAAGCTAGCTTGCCTAGGACCTCCATCATCTCGTTTTGCAACCTATACACCCAACAGACAAATTTCAAAAAAAGAGGAACTGAAAAAATTTAAGTGGACACACATAATTACCCCCATCAATCTGCAAAAACAAAGAAAATCTTGCCTATTGGCCGTACATAAATGACACACCAGCCAGTGTCTAAGCGTTAGAGTGACCACAGAGTCAATTTATTAGAAGATTTTATTAAGCCACCCATTGTAAACAGCAGAATACTAGCAATATGCAAACAGTAACCTAACGATAATCTGACAATGAAGAAACACAGCAAAGAGACACTAGTGACCCCTGAATATGACATTAATTAAGCCCCATGAAATTTACCGAACAAGATCGCGCCGCACTTTACGAAACTTGGATGTCACAAAAAGCCAGAATGCGTCTAACGCAAATGGATATTTCACGAAAGCTTGGGGTGTCTCAGACGGAGTTTGGGCAATTGGTGCGAGGTCGTGCCCCGTTAACCTACCCATTTGTCAGTCGATTTTGTGAATACTTAAAAGTGGATCCTGCCTACGTCATCCCGTCATTAAGAATCAATGTAAGCGTCGAAAATAATGTGGTAACGCTATGCTCGCGAATGTCAGTAGATGGAGATATTCGTAATGTCTACGTAGAAGGCAATCAGGTGGTGGTGGAGTACGAGCATAGGATCGGTAATTAGCAGGGAAGGGGCTTTCAATAGTTAGCACCTCTTTTTACAAATGATGGAATAGGGTTACCAATCAATCTTATTTTTACTGGCTTAAATAAAAGAAACTGGGTAGCATCTCGCCTAGTTTTGTCAGTACTGGCTTTTGTGAGCGCCAAATTTAGAGATGTAAGATGCTATTAAGCAAGCTGAAAAAAGAGTGGTTCTTGGTAGGAATGGTATTGGCCATTATATTGGCAATACTCACCCCTCAGTGGGGAAAATCCGGTGGGGTGCTGCATTTAGACCGCATAACTGTGCTCGGTATCGCTCTGGTCTTTTTTCTACATGGCTTAGGTTTGTCACCAAAGACGATTGCCGATGGCGTAGCAAACTGGAAATTACATATTTATGTACAAGGGGCCACCTTTGTTGCTTATCCCTTAATCTGGCTACTGTTTGGTCAGGGGTTTTTAGCCAGCATGCCAATGGCACTGGCGCTAGGTTTTTGCTATTTGTTTGTACTGCCCAGTACTATTTCATCATCCGTTGCGATGACCGCCATTGGCAAAGGCAACCTGCCTGGTGCCATATTTAATGCCTCTCTTTCTAGTATTTTAGGTGTGCTGATTACGCCACTGCTCATTCACTTGTTTATGGATATGCAAGGGGCACAACTCCACCTGATGGATTCCGTACTCTCCATTTGCAAAATGCTGTTACTGCCTATGTTAGCAGGGCAGTTATTGCGACCGTTACTCTTGCAATGGAGCCAGAAACACAAAGCAATAGTAAATAAACTGGATAAATATGTGATCCTTATTATTGTCTACGGCGCATTTTGTGATTCCATTGAACACGGCGTATGGCGTAACTTTTCTGTTTCTCTATTAATTATGTCCCTTGTAGTATGCATAACTGTACTTCTAGTAATGGTGCATAGCATTCAGTGGGGAGCGAGAAAATGTGGTTTCTCACTGCCTGATGAAGTGACTGCGGTATTTTGTGGCTCCAAGAAAACCCTAGCTGCTGGCATTCCTATGGCCAAAGTCATTTTTGCTCATGACCCTAATTTAGGCATGATATTGTTGCCTATCATGCTCTATCACCCCATTCAAATTTTCTACTGTGCAATTTTAGCGAATAAATATGCGCAAAAAACAGAAATTGCAGAGAGTTAAAAACATACAGAATTGTATATGAATTACAGCTTTGTTTATTGGCTAAAATGGTAGGGAAATCGAAATGTTGTAAACATTAAGTAACAAAACCCATGTGGCAAACCGGTAACACATGGGCACCACTAAATTTTTTTGAATTATAATAATATTATTTGAGTGGGGGACTAAATAGGCGCATAATACCACCTATAAAGTGTTACAAAATGAAACTAATGTCTTATTGGTGTCACATTGATAGTTGAAAATATGTCGGCTGTATAGGAAGTGGGATGCGCAGGTTAAATTGCAAGTGTGATGCAGATCACAACTGTATAGTGTTGGTCCCTTGAATCCACAGTGTTTTCTTCGCTATCCATTAATTCTTTTTGTATGATAATAGCCAGTTATACTTCTAGCTTACACCTGTAAATATTCTAAATAATTAGAATATCAATAATCACATTTACTACGGTGATTCTAAAGAAAAACATGTATTGCAGATGTAACTAAATTATCAAAATAGTAACAAAACAACAATTTGGCTCGCAACACATTACCGAATGGTGGAATTTCGAATAATCCTCTGGGCGGTAGCGTACCTACTTCTCCTTTTTTCCTGTACTATGCTGACACTTGTATACAGAACAACCTGCTTTTAAGTTATTAATTATGAAACCAATATTCAAAACTGTGTTGCCATTGGCAGCACTATTAGCTATCTCTGGATGTACTATGCCAGGCTCCAGTGTAGATCTGGGTAATAAGCAGGTGTACAACACCGTTCCTGATGAATCAAACATGACGGAACAACAACTGGCCGACACACCAGTCAATGTGGTTAATGTTTACCCGTTATCGCCTTCTTTTGTTAATCGCTATGCATCGTTTACTCAAGTTGAAGCACACTCTCGTAGTAATCCAACATTAGATGCTGAAATAGCGGGCTATGAATATGTAATTGGGCAAGGCGATATTTTAAACATTACCATTTGGGATCACCCAGAGTTAACCATCCCTGCCGGTGCTTACCGCAGTGCCCAAGAAGCCGGGCATTGGGTTCATGCTGACGGTACTATCTTTTACCCTTACATCGGCTTTGTTAAGGTGGCGGGAAAAACGGTATCGGAAGTGCGTAAAAACATTTCAAAACGTTTAACCAAATATATAGAAAGTCCACAGGTAGATGTCAATATAGCAGGCTTCCGCTCACAAAAAGCCTATGTGACTGGCGAAATTCGTCAGCCAGGTTATCAGCCATTAACTAATGTCCCTCTTACCTTCCTAGATGCCATTAATCAGGCAGGGGGATTAACTGGAGATGCCGATTGGCGCAATGTTACATTAACCCGTGATGGCAAAACTGAAACCTTATCTTTGCATGATTTAATGCAAAATGGCGACTTAACAGAAAACCGTTTGCTGAAACGTGGAGATATAATCCACGTACCTCGTAACGATGCACAAAAAGTATTTGTGCTAGGCGAAGTCAACGATCCTAAACTGCTTAAAATTGATCGTTCAGGTATGACATTAACTGAAGCGTTAAGCGAAGTGGGTGGAATAAATGAATTGTCGGCGAATGCTACCGGTGTTTTTGTAGTGCGAAGCGGTAAACGTGACAAATCACACGAAAAATATCTAGCTCAAGTTCGTGAGCAATCACTAACTGAAAAAGAGAAACAACAAAAAACTACATCAAGAACCGAACCTACTAAGCAAGGTAAGCAGACTAGACCAGAAAGAATTGTCGCTAATGTGTATCAGTTAGACATTAGTGATGCAACAGCATTAGTTACTGGCACTGAGTTTGAACTTGAACCTTACGACGTTATTTATGTAACTGCTGCACCTATTGAGCAATATAATCGTGTTGTGCGCCAGTTATTACCAACCATTGGTGGTTTAAATGATGCAACAGAAGTCGCGGCTAGAATTCACAACTGGTAATATTACATTTACGTAAGGGACGAAATGAATGTTTGATAATATTTTAGTGGTTTGTATTGGTAATATTTGTCGTTCACCGATTGGTGAAGAACTGTTAAAGCAAGCTTTGCCTGATAAGAAGATTACATCTGCAGGCCTTGGTGCATTAGCGGACAAACCAGCCGATCCAAAAAGTGAACATGCGTGCAAAGTTCATGGTTATTCCTTGTCGAAACATAAAGCAAGGCAAATTACCTCTGAAATGATTACCGACAGTGACTTGATTTTAGTGATGGAAAAGAAGCACATATCAGAGATTACTAAAATAGATCCCTCAGCTAGAGGAAAAACTATGCTTTATGGCCACTGGCTAAATAAAGAGATCCCTGATCCATATAAACAAAGTATGGAAGCATTTGAGCATATTTATACTTTAGTAGAGAAATCCGCAGAAGCGTGGGTGAAGAAGTTAAAATAGTTAAATGGATCTCTTTAGAGATTTAGCCACTCCAAATCAGAGCCTTACAATCAATCAAGGTTGCACGAACTCAAAATTTAGGCCAAAGGGATAACTACCTTTGGCCACATTTCATCCGGAACAAACAACTCTATGACTCAAGAAACTCGTTCAAAACGTCCACAACAGACAGCACAACCTGATGTTATCGATTTAGGTAAATTATTAGGGTTATTGCTGGATGGAAAGTGGATAATCCTATTTACCACTTTTGTCTTTGCTATTGTAGGTATTGGGTATGCACTTCTCGCGACACCTATTTATAAGGCAGATGCACTGGTTCAAGTAGAACAAAAGTCTTCGGGATTTTCAGCTTTAACTGAGGGCATGAGTGATATGTTCGCCCCAGAATCTCAAGCAACAACTGAGATTGAAATAGTTAAATCTCGTATGGTGCTAGGTAAAACTGTAGATAAATACAATCTAACGACAATAGCAACACCTATTTATATACCCGTGATAGGTAAAGGATTAGCCAAACGGTTTGGTGATGAAGCTGAAATTAAAGTTGAACGATTTGATATTCCAGATTACGCAGATACAGTTGGCTATACTATAACCTTAGATAATGCAGAAGCAGGGGAATATAGTCTGCACCAAAACGATAAATTAGTGTTAAAAGGTAAGGTAGGGGAGCTTGCAAAAGCTAAAATAACACCAAATCAGAACGCACAAGGTATATCTCTATTCATTTCACATATCCGCGGTAAACAAGGTCAACAGTTTAGTTTAGGTAAACGTAGTAAGCTAGATGCTACTCAATGGCTCAGTAGTTTATTAACAGTGAGTGAGCGTGGTAAGCAATCGGGTATTTTATCATTTGGCTTCGAGGGTGAAAATAAAGCATTAATCATTAATATATTAAATGACATTACCAATAATTATTTTTTACAAAATGTTGATCGTAATGCTGCAGAAGCCGAAAATAGTCTTAAATTTCTTTCTAAAAAACTACCAGAAATAAAAGAACAATTAACCATTAATGAGAATAAACTAAACCAATATCGTCAAGATAACGAATCAGTAGATTTAGGCTTAGAAGCACAATCTAAGCTAAAAGTGATGGTTGAACTAGAAGCACAACTTAATCAGCTTACATTCAAAGAAAGCGAACTGTCACAGCGTTTCACTAAACAACACCCTGCATATATTGCGGTACTAGAAAAACGTAAAACATTAGAAAATCAAAAGCGCAGAATGGAGGCAGAAATCAAGAAAATGCCTAAAACTCAGCGCGAAGTATTACGTTTAACACGTGATGTAGAAGTCAATCAGCAAATTTATTTGCAACTGCTAAATAAATCACAAGAGTTGAGTGTTGTAAAAGCAAGCACAGTAGGTAACGTTCGCATATTGGATAAAGCAGAAGTTTACAGCAACCCAATTAAACCTAAAAAACCGCTTATTGTAGTATTAGCCACATTGCTTGGTGGGATGCTAAGTGTCGCATTTGTACTGCTTAAATCGGCTTTCCATAAAGGTATAGAAAATCCTGATCAAATTGAAGAACTTGGTTTATCTGTTTATGCCACTATTCCTAAATCTGACCAGCAGCTTAAAATTGATCAACTTACCATTAAAAAACACAGAGGCAAAAAATATGCTGCAGGTGAACTACTGTTATCTGAAGTAAACCCAGCAGACCTTTCTGTAGAAGCATTACGCTCACTGCGTACCAGTTTGCATTTTGCAATGATGGAAGCTAAAAACAACATCATTATGATTACGGGTCCTTCACCGGGTATAGGTAAATCTTTTGTATCATTAAATTTGGCTAATATTATTGCTGCTTCAGGGCAAAAGGTATTGGTTATTGATGCAGATTTACGTCGAGGCTATCTGGGTAAGCATGTAAAACTACCACATAAACTTGGCCTTAGTGATTTGTTGGTAAATGATAAAACCATTGATGAAGTGATACATAAAGACTTTACTCATAATCTAGATGTAATGACTAAGGGTAAAACACCGCCTAACCCTTCAGAGTTACTAATGCATGCTCGTTTTGAGGATATGTTGCAGTGGGCTAGTGAGAATTACGATATAGTTATCTTGGATACACCTCCTATTCTTGCAGTTACAGATGCAGGTATCATGGGACGTCATGCGGGAACCACATTGATGATCACTCGTTTCGCCGCCACAGGTACTAAAGAGCTCGAAGTAGCAGTAGACCGTTTAGACCAAGCAGGAGTAGCAACCAAAGGTATTATTTTGAATGCGGTAGAAAAGACTGCATCTAGCTATTATTCTTACGGCTATTATAACTATGCGTATAAGAGTAAGTAATCGCAGAAATTCACACTAAGTTGAGTTTTGCCACTCAGAAGAAGACCAGAGTACATTCTGGTCTTCACTAAAGTTCGATGCAAAATATGCCTAGGCTCAATAGCCTATGAAAGGTTCAAAAGAGTTATTTTTAGGGACCTATTGGGGCAGTTTTTGGAAAAGTAGTAGAAGCCAGGTTTTATAAGGGATAGCCTGTAATGGCAGGGAAAAATCATGTAGATGCCCATGTTTAAAGGCTTCGTGACAGGGAAAAATCATGTAGATGCCCATGTTTAAAGGCTTCGTGACGTATTGAGTTCACAATTTTTGAACTTCATTCGTTAGCGTTATCACATAACAATCAATGATCTGATGATCGATTTGTAGATCATTTTCAGTGTTATCTAATACCTCCATAGATAAATTGGAGGTCCAACAATGAGTAACCAGCACCCATTTATGCATTTCGATGTCATTCCAGATTACCGACAACAAGGCAAAGTCGAGCACAAGTTAACTGATATCATTCTGTTAACAATTTGTGCTGTGCTTTCTGGTCAAGATGACTGGAAGGCGATTAGTCTTTACGGTGAAGCTAAGTTGGATTTCTTGAAGCGATTTGGCGATTTTAGTCATGGTGCTCCATCTACTTCGACGATAGCTAGAACGATGGGTATGATTAGTGCGACTCGACTTCAAAAATGCTTCATTGAGTGGATGAAAGATTGCTGTGAGTTAACCAAAGGTGAAGTGATCGCCATTGATGGTAAGACTGTCAGGGGCTCTTATGATGACTCTCGTGGTCTTGGCGCAATTCACATGGTAAACGCTTTTGCGACTGAAAATGGCGTTAGTCTCGGACCAGGGAAAAATCATGTAGATGCCCATGTTTAAAGGCTTCGTGACGTATTGAGTTCACAATTTTTGAACTTCATTCGTTAGCGTTATCACATAACAATCAATGATCTGATGATCGATTTGTAGATCATTTTCAGTGTTATCTAATACCTCCATAGATAAATTGGAGGTCCAACAATGAGTAACCAGCACCCATTTATGCATTTCGATGTCATTCCAGATTACCGACAACAAGGCAAAGTCGAGCACAAGTTAACTGATATCATTCTGTTAACAATTTGTGCTGTGCTTTCTGGTCAAGATGACTGGAAGGCGATTAGTCTTTACGGTGAAGCTAAGTTGGATTTCTTGAAGCGATTTGGCGATTTTAGTCATGGTGTTCCATCTACTTCGACGATAGCTAGAACGATGGGTATGATTAGTGCGACTCGACTTCAAAAATGCTTCATTGAGTGGATGAAAGATTGCTGTGAGTTAACCAAAGGTGAAGTGATAGCCATTGATGGTAAGACTGTCAGGGGCTCTTATGATGACTCTCGCGGTCTTGGCGCAATTCACATGGTGAACGCTTTTGCGACTGAAAATGGCGTTAGTCTCGGACAACACAAAGTTTACGAAAAATCCAACGAGATCACCGCTATTCCAGAGTTGCTCGAACTGCTTGATATATCAGGCTGCTTGGTCACTATTGATGCTATGGGATGCCAAAAGAAAATCGCTCAAAAAATACTAAACAAAAACGCAGATTATTTGTTGGCGGTAAAAGGAAATCAAGGTCGTTTGGAGCAAGCATTCGATAATTATTTCGATATGAACATGCTCCAAAAACACGATGGCGACTCTTACAGCACGCAAGAAAAATCCCGAGGTAGACAAGAAACCAGGTTGGCATTAACGAACACGGATTTAAGTGTTTTAGGTGATTTGGCGTTTGACTGGCCAGAGCTAAAAACAATGGGTATCGTCGTTTCTGTTAGACAAGAGGAAACAGTGGCGAAAGAGTCAGAAATCACAGTGAGATACTACATTAGCTCGAAAGATTTAAATGCTAAGGAATTGTTAAATGCAACGCGTTCACATTGGTTGGTCGAGTCGATGCATTGGTCTCTCGATACGACATTTGGTGAAGACGCGTGCCGAAAACGGGCAGAAGAAAGTGCAGAGAACTTTGCAAGGATCAGACAGATGTGTTTGAACATGCTGAAGAGTGAAACGACTTTGAAAGCGAGTATTAAGCACAAAAGAGCGATGTGTGCGATGGATTCTGAGTACCTTTTGAAGGTTCTGGCAAGCCTTTATTGACGGGGATGTTCGTGATTTTTCCGTGAGTCTCGGACAACACAAAGTTTACGAAAAATCCAACGAGATCACCGCTATTCCAGAGTTGCTCGAACTGCTTGATATATCAGGCTGCTTGGTCACTATTGATGCTATGGGATGCCAAAAGAAAATCGCTCAAAAAATACTAAACAAAAACGCAGATTATTTGTTGGCGGTAAAAGGAAATCAAGGTCGTTTGGAGCAAGCATTCGATAATTATTTCGATATGAACATGCTCCAAAAACACGATGGCGACTCTTACAGCACGCAAGAAAAATCCCGAGGTAGACAAGAAACCAGGTTGGCATTAACGAACACGGATTTAAGTGTTTTAGGTGATTTGGCGTTTGACTGGCCAGAGCTAAAAACAATGGGTATCGTCGTTTCTGTTAGACAAGAGGAAACAGTGGCGAAAGAGTCAGAAATCACAGTGAGATACTACATTAGCTCGAAAGATTTAAATGCTAAGGAATTGTTAAATGCAACGCGTTCACATTGGTTGGTCGAGTCGATGCATTGGTCTCTCGATACGACATTTGGTGAAGACGCGTGCCGAAAACGGGCAGAAGAAAGTGCAGAGAACTTTGCAAGGATCAGACAGATGTGTTTGAACATGCTGAAGAGTGAAACGACTTTGAAAGCGAGTATTAAGCACAAAAGAGCGATGTGTGCGATGGATTCTGAGTACCTTTTGAAGGTTCTGGCAAGCCTTTATTGACGGGGATGTTCGTGATTTTTCCGTGGGCTTCGTGACGTATTGAGTTCACAATTGGTAGCGTTCAAAGTTCTGTGTCATTTCAGTAGAATATCCAAAACAGGAGTGACACATGACCCAACCATTTGATTTTGACCAAGCGCTTAAAGCACTTCAAGCAGGAAAAAGCCTTACGGGTAAAGACAGTGTACTTGGCCCACTTATCAAGCAACTTACTGAAGCTGCTCTGACTGCTGAGTTAGAGCAGCATCTTGAGAACGATCCCATCTCTAACCGCAAGAATGGTAAAACATCAAAAACAATCAAACATCCTTCAGGTAGCTTTGAACTCGATGCTCCAAGAGATAGAAACGGCACTTTTGAACCACAGCTCATTAAAAAGGGGCAAACAACATTAACTGATGAGATAGACCGTAAAATTCTCTCCATGTTTAGCATGGGCATGAGCTACCGAGATATCAATAAACACGTTGAGGATATGTACGGCATTAACGTCTCAAGTGGCACAATAAATAGTGTTACAGATAAGCTTATTCCTGAGCTTAAAGCTTGGCAGCAACGCCCCTTAGACAGCCATTATCCAATAGTTTGGCTTGATGCTATTCACTATAAAGTCAAAGAGGATGGCCGTTATATCAGCAAGGCTGTTTACACGATTTTAGCGTTGAACATGCAAGGTAAGAAAGAAATATTAGGGCTTCATTTATCAGAAAATGAAGGGGCTAACTATTGGTTATCGGTGCTGACCGATCTGCATAATCGTGGTGTTAAGGATATCCTAATTGCTTGTGTCGATGGGTTAACAGGTTTCCCTGAGGCGATAGCGACTATCTTCCCAGAAACAGAAACCCAGCTGTGCGTAATCCACCAAATCCGCAATTCCATGAAGTATGTCGCCTCAAAAAATCAGAAAGCCTTTATGGCGGATTTGAAGCCTGTTTATCGAGCGGTAAGTAAAGAAGCAGCTGAGCTTGCACTTGATGAACTAGAAGCCAAGTGGGGGGACATATACCCACTGGTCATCAACTCATGGCGCAGAAAGTGGAATAATCTCTCGCATTACTTTAAATATCCAGAGCATATACGCAAGGTGATTTACACGACTAATGCGGTTGAGGCCGTCCACCGTCAATTTAGAAAGCTGACTAAAACGAAGGGCGCGTTCCCTAACGAAAATAGCTTGTTGAAGCTACTTTATGCTGGCATATTGAATGCGTCTGAGAAATGGACAATGCCAATCCATAATTGGAGCCTTTGTTTATCCCAGTTAGCCATTTATTTTGAAGGGCGTTTAGACAGCGTGCTAGAAATTTAAAAATTAACCTGACACAGAATATTGAACGCCCTCTCACAATTTTTGAACTTCATTCGTTAGCGTTATCACATAACAATCAATGATCTGATGATCGATTTGTAGATCATTTTCAGTGTTATCTAATACCTCCATAGATAAATTGGAGGTCCAACAATGAGTAACCAGCACCCATTTATGCATTTCGATGTCATTCCAGATTACAGGGAAAAATCATGTAGATGCCCATGTTTAAAGGCTTCGTGACGTATTGAGTTCACAATTTTTGAACTTCATTCGTTAGCGTTATCACATAACAATCAATGATCTGATGATCGATTTGTAGATCATTTTCAGTGTTATCTAATACCTCCATAGATAAATTGGAGGTCCCAGGGAAAAATCATGTAGATGCCCATGTTTAAAGGCTTCGTGACGTATTGAGTTCACAATTTTTGAACTTCATTCGTTAGCGTTATCACATAACAATCAATGATCTGATGATCGATTTGTAGATCATTTTCAGTGTTATCTAATACCTCCATAGATAAATTGGAGGTCCAACAATGAGTAACCAGCACCCATTTATGCATTTCGATGTCATTCCAGATTACCGACAACAAGGCAAAGTCGAGCACAAGTTAACTGATATCATCAGGGAAAAATCATGTAGATGCCCATGTTTAAAGGCTTCGTGACGTATTGAGTTCACAATTTTTGAACTTCATTCGTTAGCGTTATCACATAACAATCAATGATCTGATGATCGATTTGTAGATCATTTTCAGTGTTATCTAATACCTCCATAGATAAATTGGAGGTCCCAGGGAAAAATCATGTAGATGCCCATGTTTAAAGGCTTCGTGACGTATTGAGTTCACAATTTTTGAACTTCATTCGTTAGCGTTATCACATAACAATCAATGATCTGATGATCGATTTGTAGATCATTTTCAGTGTTATCTAATACCTCCATAGATAAATTGGAGGTCCAACAATGAGTAACCAGCACCCATTTATGCATTTCGATGTCATTCCAGATTACCGACAACAAGGCAAAGTCGAGCACAAGTTAACTGATATCATTCTGTTAACAATTTGTGCTGTGCTTTCTGGTCAAGATGACTGGAAGGCGATTAGTCTTTACGGTGAAGCTAAGTTGGATTTCTTGAAGCGATTTGGCGATTTTAGTCATGGTGTTCCATCTACTTCGACGATAGCTAGAACGATGGGTATGATTAGTGCGACTCGACTTCAAAAATGCTTCATTGAGTGGATGAAAGATTGCTGTGAGTTAACCAAAGGTGAAGTGATCGCCATTGATGGTAAGACTGTCAGGGGCTCTTATGATGACTCTCGTGGTCTTGGCGCAATTCACATGGTGAACGCTTTTGCGACTGAAAATGGCGTTAGTCTCGGACAACACAAAGTTTACGAAAAATCCAACGAGATCACTGCTATCCCAGAGTTGCTCGAACTGCTTGATATATCAGGCTGCTTGGTCACTATTGATGCTATGGGATGCCAAAAGAAAATCGCTCAAAAAATACTAAACAAAAACGCAGATTATTTGTTGGCGGTAAAAGGAAATCAAGGTCGTTTGGAGCAAGCATTCGATAATTATTTCGATATGAACATGCTCCAAAAACACGATGGCGACTCTTACAGCACGCAAGAAAAATCCCGAGGTAGACAAGAAACCAGGTTGGCATTAACGAACACGGATTTAAGTGTTTTAGGTGATTTGGCGTTTGACTGGCCAGAGCTTAAAACAATGGGTATCGTCGTTTCTGTTAGACAAGAGGAAACAGTGGCGAAAGAGTCAGAAATCACAGTGAGATACTACATTAGCTCGAAAGATTTAAATGCTAAGGAATTGTTAAATGCAACGCGTTCACATTGGTTGGTCGAGTCGATGCACTGGTCTCTCGATACGACATTTGGTGAAGACGCGTGCCGAAAACGGGCAGAAGAAAGTGCAGAGAACTTTGCAAGGATCAGACAGATGTGTTTAAACATGCTGAAGAGTGAAACGACTTTGAAAGCGAGTATTAAGCACAAAAGAGCGATGTGTGCGATGGATTCTGAGTACCTTTTGAAGGTTCTGGCAAGCCTTTATTGACGGGGATGTTCGTGATTTTTCCGTGCTGATATCATTCTGTTAACAATTTGTGCTGTGCTTTCTGGTCAAGATGACTGGAAGGCGATTAGTCTTTACGGTGAAGCTAAGTTGGATTTCTTGAAGCGATTTGGCGATTTTAGTCATGGTGTTCCATCTACTTCGACGATAGCTAGAACGATGGGTATGATTAGTGCGACTCGACTTCAAAAATGCTTCATTGAGTGGATGAAAGATTGCTGTGAGTTAACCAAAGGTGAAGTGATCGCCATTGATGGTAAGACTGTCAGGGGCTCTTATGATGACTCTCGTGGTCTTGGCGCAATTCACATGGTGAACGCTTTTGCGACTGAAAATGGCGTTAGTCTCGGACAACACAAAGTTTACGAAAAATCCAACGAGATCACTGCTATCCCAGAGTTGCTCGAACTGCTTGATATATCAGGCTGCTTGGTCACTATTGATGCTATGGGATGCCAAAAGAAAATCGCTCAAAAAATACTAAACAAAAACGCAGATTATTTGTTGGCGGTAAAAGGAAATCAAGGTCGTTTGGAGCAAGCATTCGATAATTATTTCGATATGAACATGCTCCAAAAACACGATGGCGACTCTTACAGCACGCAAGAAAAATCCCGAGGTAGACAAGAAACCAGGTTGGCATTAACGAACACGGATTTAAGTGTTTTAGGTGATTTGGCGTTTGACTGGCCAGAGCTTAAAACAATGGGTATCGTCGTTTCTGTTAGACAAGAGGAAACAGTGGCGAAAGAGTCAGAAATCACAGTGAGATACTACATTAGCTCGAAAGATTTAAATGCTAAGGAATTGTTAAATGCAACGCGTTCACATTGGTTGGTCGAGTCGATGCACTGGTCTCTCGATACGACATTTGGTGAAGACGCGTGCCGAAAACGGGCAGAAGAAAGTGCAGAGAACTTTGCAAGGATCAGACAGATGTGTTTAAACATGCTGAAGAGTGAAACGACTTTGAAAGCGAGTATTAAGCACAAAAGAGCGATGTGTGCGATGGATTCTGAGTACCTTTTGAAGGTTCTGGCAAGCCTTTATTGACGGGGATGTTCGTGATTTTTCCGTGTGCAAGGATCAGACTGATGTGTTTGAACATGCTGAAGAGTGAAACGACTTTGAAAGCGAGTATTAAGCACAAAAGAGCGATGTGTGCGATGGATTCTGAGTACCTTTTGAAGGTTCTGGCAAGCCTTTATTGACGGGGATGTTCGTCAGGGAAAAATCATGTAGATGCCCATGTTTAAAGGCTTCGTGACGTATTGAGTTCACAATTTTTGAACTTCATTCGTTAGCGTTATCACATAACAATCAATGATCTGATGATCGATTTGTAGATCATTTTCAGTGTTATCTAATACCTCCATAGATAAATTGGAGGTCCAACAATGAGTAACCAGCACCCATTTATGCATTTCGATGTCATTCCAGATTACCGACAACAAGGCAAAGTCGAGCACAAGTTAACTGATATCATTCTGTTAACAATTTGTGCTGTGCTTTCTGGTCAAGATGACTGGAAGGCGATTAGTCTTTACGGTGAAGCTAAGTTGGATTTCTTGAAGCGATTTGGCGATTTTAGTCATGGTGTTCCATCTACTTCGACGATAGCTAGAACGATGGGTATGATTAGTGCGACTCGACTTCAAAAATGCTTCATTGAGTGGATGAAAGATTGCTGTGAGTTAACCAAAGGTGAAGTGATAGCCATTGATGGTAAGACTGTCAGGGGCTCTTATGATGACTCTCGCGGTCTTGGCGCAATTCACATGGTGAACGCTTTTGCGACTGAAAATGGCGTTAGTCTCGGACAACACAAAGTTTACGAAAAATCCAACGAGATCACCGCTATTCCAGAGTTGCTCGAACTGCTTGATATATCAGGCTGCTTGGTCACTATTGATGCTATGGGATGCCAAAAGAAAATCGCTCAAAAAATACTAAACAAAAACGCAGATTATTTGTTGGCGGTAAAAGGAAATCAAGGTCGTTTGGAGCAAGCATTCGATAATTATTTCGATATGAACATGCTCCAAAAACACGATGGCGACTCTTACAGCACGCAAGAAAAATCCCGAGGTAGACAAGAAACCAGGTTGGCATTAACGAACACGGATTTAAGTGTTTTAGGTGATTTGGCGTTTGACTGGCCAGAGCTAAAAACAATGGGTATCGTCGTTTCTGTTAGACAAGAGGAAACAGTGGCGAAAGAGTCAGAAATCACAGTGAGATACTACATTAGCTCGAAAGATTTAAATGCTAAGGAATTGTTAAATGCAACGCGTTCACATTGGTTGGTCGAGTCGATGCATTGGTCTCTCGATACGACATTTGGTGAAGACGCGTGCCGAAAACGGGCAGAAGAAAGTGCAGAGAACTTTGCAAGGATCAGACAGATGTGTTTGAACATGCTGAAGAGTGAAACGACTTTGAAAGCGAGTATTAAGCACAAAAGAGCGATGTGTGCGATGGATTCTGAGTACCTTTTGAAGGTTCTGGCAAGCCTTTATTGACGGGGATGTTCGTGATTTTTCCGTGGGATGTTCGTGATTTTTCCGTGGGGCTTATGAAAAATCGAGTCATTTTTCGTACATAAAATAAAGTGTAATTAATATATCTTTAAGTTCTTAAAGATATTCATGAATAAAAAAATTAAGAGAATCAGATGAAAATACTCGTCAGTGGTGGCGCTGGATTTATAGGTTCAGCGGTAATTCGTCACATCATAAATAACACTTCAGACAGCGTTGTTAATGTGGATGTATTAACTTATGCCGGCAATTTGGAATCACTTAATGAAGTGGATTCGAATGAACGTTATGCATTTGAACAAGTAGATATATGTAACCGTAGTGAGTTAGATAGAGTTTTTGCTGAGCACAAACCCGGCGCAGTAATGCACCTGGCTGCAGAGTCACATGTTGACCGTTCTATAGATGGCCCAGCTGCATTCATCGAAACGAATATTGTTGGTACATACACACTTCTTGAAGCAACGCGTTCTTACTGGAATACTCTTGAAGATAATAAGAAGCAAACATTCCGATTTCATCACATCTCTACAGATGAAGTGTATGGGGATCTTGAAGGTACTGATGATCTTTTCACTGAAACGACTTCCTATGAGCCATCAAGCCCTTACTCTGCATCAAAAGCCTCTAGCGACCATCTAGTCCGTGCTTGGCTTCGTACTTATGGTTTACCAACAGTAGTAACGAATTGCTCAAATAACTACGGGCCTTATCACTTTCCAGAAAAGCTTATTCCTTTAATGATTCTTAACGCGCTAGATGGAAAGGCGTTACCTGTTTATGGTGATGGTATGCAAATCCGTGATTGGTTGTTTGTGGAAGATCATGCGCGTGCACTTTATAAAGTAGTGACTGAAGGTGAGGTAGGAGAAACTTATAATATTGGCGGCCATAATGAAAAAGCCAATATCGAAGTAGTGCAAACTATTTGCCTACTTTTAGAAGAATTAGTACCGACTAAACCTGAAGGTATTGAAAACTACCTTGATTTAATAAGCTACGTCATAGACCGTCCAGGACACGATGTTCGTTATGCCATTGATGCATCCAAAATTGAACGTGAACTAGGCTGGAACCCACAAGAAACGTTCGAGTCTGGCATTCGCAAAACGGTTGAATGGTATTTGAATAACAAGCAATGGTGGAGCCGTGTCTTAGATGGTTCGTATGCAGGTGAACGTCTTGGAACTGGGGAATAAAGTAGTGAAAGGTATTGTATTAGCAGGCGGTTCAGGCACAAGACTGTATCCACTGACACGTGGCGTATCAAAACAACTATTGCCTATCTATGATAAGCCGATGGCTTTTTACCCCATTTCAACGTTAATGTTGGCTGGAATTAAAGATATCTTAATAATCACCACACCCGAGGATAACGCGGGGTTTAAGCGTTTGTTGGGTGATGGTTCAGATTTTGGTATTAATCTAGAGTATGCGATACAGCCTAGCCCTGACGGTTTAGCTCAGGCATTTTTGATTGGTGAAGAGTTTATTGGGGATGACAATGTTTGCCTAGTACTAGGTGATAACATATTTTATGGGCAATCTTTTACTCAAACTCTGAAAAATGCTGCCAACCGTGATAGTGGTGCGACCGTATTTGGTTATCAGGTGAAAGACCCAGAACGTTTTGGTGTGGTGGAATTTGATGAGAATAACAAAGCCATTTCTATCGAAGAGAAGCCAGAGTCACCAAAATCGAACTATGCGGTGACCGGGTTGTATTTTTATGATAATCGCGTTGTGGAAATGGCAAAACAAGTGAAGCCATCTCATCGTGGTGAACTGGAAATTACAACGTTAAATGAAATGTACCTTAAAGATGACTCATTAAATGTTGAGCTATTAGGTCGTGGGTTTGCATGGCTTGATACTGGTACTCACGATAGCCTGTATGAAGCAACCTCATTTGTGCAAACGATTGAAAATGTACAAGGGTTGAAAGTGGCTTGTTTAGAGGAAATTGCTTGGCGTAACGGTTGGTTAAGTGATGAGCAGGTTTTAATATTGGCAAAACCAATGATGAAAAATGAATATGGCCAGTACCTCACTCGCTTAGTCAATGATAAACAAGGTACTAAGTAATGCGCGTATTAATTACCGGTTGTCATGGACAAGTAGGTTCTTGCCTTACTCAACAGCTTAATGAATGTGGAAATATAACAGTCTTACCACTAGATAAAGCTCATCTTGATATTACAAATCGAGATGCAGTTTTTGCAATAGTTGAAGAGTTTCAGCCAACAGTTATTATTAATGCAGCAGCGCACACTGCGGTTGATAAAGCTGAAGAGCAAATTGAATTGTCTTATGCGATAAATAGAGATGGACCTAAATATCTTGCGCAAGCTGCTGCAACGGTAAGTGCCATGATGCTGCATATTTCAACAGACTATGTGTTTGAAGGCAATAAAGTTGGGGAATACGTAGAAACTGATATTACTAACCCACAAGGCGTTTATGGTGCTAGTAAGCTCGCAGGTGAAATGGAAGTTGCAAAGGCGTGTCAGCAACATGTTATTCTACGTACCGCATGGGTATTTGGCGAGCATGGCAATAACTTTGTTAAAACGATGCTTCGTTTAGGTGCTACTAGAAATGAATTAGGGATCGTGGGCGATCAGTTTGGTGGTCCCACTTATGCCGGTGATATTGCTAAGGCACTCATTCAAATTGCTCAACATTTTGAGCGAGGTGATAATGTTGAAAGTGGGGTATACCATTTTTCAGGTTTACCTCATGTTAGCTGGCTTGAATTTGCAGAGACTATTTTTGCTCAGGCAGCAAAGCAGAAAGTTTTAGATAAAAAACCAACGCTAAACGGTCTCACTACTGAACAATATCCGACGCCTGCAAAACGCCCAAGTAACTCGAAGCTACGCACTAACAAAATTCAAGAGACGTTCTCAATTGAGGCCAGTGATTGGTTAAAAGCACTTAATAATATCCAAGCATATACGGAAGAATAAAATGAAAGTGATTGATACAAAAATTCCCGATGTCAAAATCATAGAGCCTTCAGTATTTGGTGACGAACGTGGCTTCTTTATGGAAACCTGGCAGCAGAAGAAGTTTGAAGAATTAGTTACGGGCAAGCCTACACAGTTTGTTCAAGATAATCACTCAAAATCAAAAAAAGGTATTTTAAGGGGGCTTCATTACCAAACTGAAAATACTCAAGGCAAGTTGGTACGTGTGGTTTCTGGTGAAGTATTTGATGTTGCTGTCGATATTAGAAATGACTCACCTACATTTGGAAAGTGGGTTGGTGTATATCTTTCAGCGGAAAACAAGCGTCAATTATGGGTTCCTGAAGGATTTGCGCATGGTTTCTACGTAACGAGTGATGAAACTGAGTTCGTGTATAAATGTACCGATTATTATAATCCGGATGCTGAAGTTTCAATAATGTGGAATGATCCCGGGATCAATATCGACTGGCCTATTGCTGATAATAAAGATCTGTTACTATCCGAAAAAGACAGCGCTGCTTTACCACTTGAAATGAAGCCTAGGGTATGAAAAAACAAGTTTCAAAAAATATAGCTATAAATTTCTTTTCTTTTCTTTGTAATGTATTGGTTGGAATATTATTAACACCTTACTTAGTGAGTAAGTTAGGTGTTGTAGCTTATGGCTTAATTCCAATGGCTATGATATTTACCGATTATATAAACGTCATAACACAATCAATAACG